>JAIBJH010000107.1 GCA_020029455.1 Hyphomicrobiales bacterium | reverse complement strand
CCTTATCGGAGATGTAACTTTTCCCGAAAAAAAGGCGGACTGGTTAAAGCGCGTATGGGAGAATAACAAGGCAAGAAACGGCAAGATCAGTTTGAGCAATGTTGGCCAGTTGCCAATTCCGGAAGCTTTGAGGGCGCTTGAGAAAAATCTTGGTGTGAAGCGCAAGACGTCGGCCTCTGCGCTGAACTTCAGTGATGTTCGCGCTCCCGTCTTTGTGGTCGATACACATGTGCTGCGTGTTCTTCGGCGTTTTGGCATTGTGGGGCCACGGGCGCGAACCGAATATGTCTATGACAAGGTGATGCTTGCCGCGGCGGGCATGACGGCAGATGATCTTTTCGAACTGCATTGGCATTTGAAGCATTTGGGCCAGCAGTTCTGCAGTCATTCACAAGTTGCTTGTGAATCGTGCCCGCTTTCAGCCCGGTGCTTGCGGCGCCTGGAGTCTGGCACGCGCATCGTCCCACACGTGCAATCACAAAAGGTCTGGTGATGCTTTCCAAAAAAGTCTCACTTTTGCGCGATGGGCTGGCGAAGTCGGCATTACCGGAAACAGCAAACTATGTGCGTTTGGGATATGATCCGGTTGATCAAGCGTTGAAAGGTGGCCTCCGGCGCGGCGCGTTGCATGAAGTATTTGCGAGCGCTGGTCATGAAACGGCGGCAACCAGCTTTGCCGCTGGCCTCGTAGCGCGCCTGGCCAAGGGCAAACAGGTTTTCTGGATCAGCCAGGAATTTGCGTCACGGGAATATGGTGTCTTTTGCCCGCCGGGTTTTTTTGAGTTTGGTCTGGATCCGTCACGGTTGGTTTTTCTTTCTGCCGCTCGGCTCCAGGACACCTTGCGTGCCGCAGGCGATGCACTCGCATGTGCGGGCTTGGGCGCCGTCATCATTGAAGTGATGGGCAATCCGAAAGCCCTCGATCTCACAGCCAGCAGGCGGCTGGTTCTGGCGAGTGCGCGAAATTCCGTTCCCTCCATTCTCTTGCGTCTTGGCGCCGCGCCGCAAGCCAGTGCGGCTGAAACGCGCTGGCTTGTGAAAGCCGCACCTTCCGCACCGGAGATCGATGACTGGGGCCAGCCCATGTTTGACGTGAGTCTCATTCGCAATCGGCAAGGGCGGACAGGTCAGTGGGTTTTTTCCTGGAGTTGTGATGATGGGCGTTTTGAAGAAGCAAAGGCGGCTTTTGGCGCTGTGGTTTCAACGCCTGCCAACCGACAGGCTGAAGCGGCATAAACCGCAAACCTCCGGTTCATTGCCGCTCGTTGTTGCCGAAAAGGTGCAAAATGCCTTGTGCCTTTCTGCCGTTGATCAGGCAGCCGCGCAGCTTGGGCTTTATGTGGGTCAACCCTTGGCCAATGCCCGCGCCATGGTGCTGGAGCTTGAGGTGGCCGTGGCTGATCTGCTGGCTGATGCGAGCCTGCTTGAGCAATTGGCGGATTGGTGTGACCGTTTCACGCCTGTGGTAGCGTTGGATCCGCCGGATGGTTTGTTTCTGGATATAACAGGCGCGGCACATCTGTTCGGCGGTGAAAAGAAGCTGCTCGGCAGAATTTGCGGCACATTGCGCACTGGAAATTTTGCCGTGCAGGCAGCCATTGCTGGAACAGTACAGGCGGTGCATGCCTTGGCACGCCATCGCGATGGCTGCATTGTTGAAGAGGGAAAAGAGGCGCAAGCCGTTTCACCCTTGCCCATTGAGGCGCTGCAGCTTGATCCCGTCATTACCCATGCTTTCCGCCGGGCCGGATTAAAAACCATAGGCCAGGCTGCCGGCCGCAAGCGCAGCGAAATCGTCTCACGTTTCGGGGCAGACACTCTCGCTGTCATGGATGAAGCTCTGGGGCAGGGCGGCAGGCCCATTTCTCCGCGCCGGCTGCCTCCTGATTATTGGCAGGCGGAGAATTTTGCTGAACCTGTGCTGACATTGGATGTCATTCAACCCACGCTTCAAGCACTGGCGGCCAGCCTGTGCACCGTCATGGAGCAGAATGGCGTTGGCGCGCGCCGCCTGGAAGCCAGCTTCTTCCGTTCAGACGGTGCCATCCGCCGCATCGCCGTGGAAACAGGTGGGCCCGTGCGCGCCGTTCCCGTGATCGGCAGGCTGTTTCAGGAGAGGCTCACCTCTTTGGCTGATCCCCTGGACCCCGGCTTCGGCTTTGACCTCATCCGGCTTGCTGCACTTCGCGTCGAACGCATGGAAACTCGTACGTCATCTTTTGATACCGCTGTGCAGGCACAGGACGAGATCGATTTTCTCGTCGACCGGTTGGCGGTGCGTTTTGGGCGCGGGCGTGTGATGCGCTTTTACCCGCAGGACAGTCATGTGCCAGAAAACACATGGCTTGCCACACCGGCGCAGAATGCGCACGAAACGGCAGCCTCTTGGCAAACAGTCCGTGCGCATGGCGAAGCGCCACGGCGGCCTTTACGTCTTTTCGCGCCGCCGGAATCCATTGAGATCCGGCACATGCCCTTAGGCCTGCAGTGGCGAAAAGCATGGCATGCCATCACGCAATGGGAAGGACCGGAACGCATTGCGATGGAATGGTGGCGGCAAGAAACGAGCCAAGTAGCGCGCGATTATTATCGCGCTGAAGATGAGATGGGCCGCCGCTATTGGCTCTATTGCGAACTTTCCGTGCCGCCCAAATGGTTCCTGCATGGAGTGTTCGCATGAGCGCCTATGCCGAACTGGCGGTGACCACCAATTATTCTTTCCTGCGCGGTGCATCGCATCCACAGGAATTGGTGGAAAGGGCGGCGGTTCTCGGCTACCCGGCCATTGGCATTGCCGACCGCAACACGCTGGCGGGCGTGGTGCGCGCCTATTCTGCCTTGCAAGAATTGAAAGACCCCAAGCCGCGTCTTCTCATCGGCGCGCGGCTGGTGTTCAGGGATGGCACGCCGGATATTCTGGCCTATCCGCAGAACAGGACCGCCTATGGCAGGCTGTGCCGGTTGCTCAGCGCCGGCAAGCTGCGCGCACCCAAGGGTGAATGCTATCTCGCTTTTGAGGATTTGCTGAAATGGCAAGAGGGCCTGCTGCTAATCGTGCTGCCGCCATATCCGTTGCGCCAGCAGGTGGAAGAGGTGGAGGCCACGAAAGCCTGGAATGAAAAACATTCAGATTGGAAAGAAGTGCCCGATGCGCGCGCCGTCAAGCCTGAAGATGTCATCGCTGCACTGAAGATCCTAAAAGATGCGGCGCCGGATCGTGTCTGGCTCGGTCTCTCGATGCCTTATCTCGGCGATGATCTCCGCCGGTTGAGGCATTGGAAATCGGTGGCGGAACAGATCGGCGCGCCGCTGATCGCCACCAATGATGTGCATTATCATGTGCTGGAGCGGCGCATGTTGCAGGATGTCATCACCTGCATCCGCAAACATGTGACACTCGATACGGCGGGGCAACTGCTCCACATCAATGCCGAGCGGCATTTGAAATCTGCCGAAGAGATGCAAACACTTTTTGCGGAAGCGCCGGAGGCCGTGACGGAAACCTTGTGCTTTGCAGATCGCATCAGCTTTACGCTTGATCAGATCAAATACAATTATCCTGATGAACCTGTGCCGAGAGGCAAAACGCCGCGGCAACATCTGGAGGATTTGGTGCGGCAGGGCCTTCTGGAAAAATATGGACATGTTGTTCCAGACAAAGTCCGCGCCAGCATTGACAAAGAGTTGGCGCTGATCGCCAAGATGGAGATCGCGCAGTACTTCCTCACCGTTCATGACATCGTGCAATTTGCAAGAACGCAAAAGCCACAAATTCTCTGCCAAGGCCGTGGTTCAGCTGCCAACTCAGTTGTTTGCTATGTGCTGGGCATAACCTCGGTCAATCCCATGGAGATTGATCTCCTCTTTGAGCGCTTCATCAGCCAGGAACGCAGAGAGCCTCCAGACATCGACGTTGACTTTGAGCACGAGCGCAGGGAAGAGGTCATTCAGTATGTCTATGAGCGCTATGGACACCACCGCGCGGCGCTCACCGCCACTGTCATCTGTTATCGCCCGCGCAGCGCCATTCGCGATGTAGGCAAGGTGTTCGGCCTGACTGAAGATGTCACATCACGCATGGCCAACAGCGTGTGGGGAAGCTGGGGCAGTGCGTTGAAAGAGCGCGAGGTGCGTCAAGGTGCGCTCGATCCGCAGAACACCGTCATCGCCCAAGCCCTCACCTTCGCCAATGAGCTGATCGGTTTTCCACGCCATCTTTCGCAGCATGTTGGCGGTTTTGTGCTGACACAGGACAGGCTGGATGAAACCGTGCCCATCGGACCCGCCACGATGGAAGATCGTTTCTTCATCGAATGGGACAAGGATGATCTAGACACCTTGGAAATGATGAAGGTGGATGTGCTGGCGCTCGGCATGCTCACCTGCATCCGCAAAGCCTTTGACTTGGTCAGCACGCATCAGGGCGAGGTGTTGAATTTGGACATGAAGCCCGATCGAAAAGATGTTTATGAGATGCTGCAAAAGGCCGACAGCATTGGCGTCTTTCAGGTGGAAAGCCGCGCCCAAATGAGCATGTTGCCGCGGCTCAAGCCGGAAAATTTCTATGATCTAGTAGTGCAAGTTGCCATTGTGAGGCCTGGCCCCATTCAGGGCGACATGGTTCATCCTTATCTCAAGAACCGGAAGAAGCAGAAGGATCCCGATAACACCGAACCCATCCATTTTCCGGGTTCCAGCGAGAACCCCAATGAGTTGCGCGACATCCTCGGCAAGACCTTTGGTGTTCCGCTGTTTCAGGAACAGGCCATGAAACTGGCGATCACGGCAGCAGAGTTCTCGCCAGATGAAGCCAATGGCTTGCGCCGCGCCATGGCGACATTTCGCAACGTGGGCACCATTGACAGGTTCAAGGACAAGTTCGTTGGGCGCATGGTGGACCGCGGTTATGATCCGGACTTTGCCGCGCGCTGCTTCAAGCAGATCGAAGGTTTTGGCTCCTATGGCTTCCCGGAAAGCCATGCGGCGAGCTTTGCGCTTCTCGTTTATGTGTCCGCCTATCTCAAGAAGCGCCACCCGGCGGCCTTTGCCGCAGCCCTGCTGAACTCTCAACCGATGGGTTTTTATGCCCCAGCGGAAATCGTGCGGGATGCGCGTGAGCGTGGAGATGTGGAGGTACGTCAGGTCGATGTGAATTACAGTCAATGGGATAATACGCTGGAAAATGGCCCAAAAGGCTTGGCCCTGCGCCTGGGCTTCCGCCAGGTGGAGGGCTTTCGCGAGGATTGGGCCAGAACTCTGGTCGAGGCGCTCGGCAATGGCTATCGTGCCGTGGCAGATGTAGCCAAGAAAACCAAATTGCCCAAGCGTGCGCTGATTATTCTGGCGGAGGCTGACAGTTTCCAGTCGATCGACAAGGACAGACGCGAGATTCTCTGGGCCGTGCGCCGCCTGCCGGATGATGAGGATTTGCCACTCTTTGCCGCGTCTTACACCGATGAACAGCCGGAAGAAGAAATCGCCCCCTTGCCTGTGATGCCTTTGAGTGAGCATGTAGTGGCCGACTATCAGATGCTGCGGCTTTCATTGAAGGCGCATCTCATGTTTTTCCTGCGTGATTTCTTCAGCGCGGAGGGTGTTTTGAGTTGCGCTGAAATTGGCAAAGCAAAGGATGGCACGCGGGCTGCCTGTGCCGGTATCGTACTGACGCGGCAAATGCCGGGGGAGGCCGGCGTGGTGTTTATCACTCTGAGTGACGAGCAGGGCATTGCCAATGTTATTGTCTGGCCCCGGTTGGTTCCCGTCTTCCGCCGGGAGATCATGGGATCAAGATTGATGGTTGTGGAAGGAAAGGTGCAGCGTGGCGATGGTGATGTCGTGCATCTGATCGCGGAACGCATCTTCGACCGTTCGGAAGAACTGGAGCGCCTGTCTGAAGATGAGCAGAATGTGCCATCCTGGCGCGCGCAGGCCTCAAGTCTTCACCGGCACCCGCGCAATGTGCGCACCGTGCCGAAGTCACGGGACTTCCACTAGAGGAAAGGAACAGCGGATGATCAGAGTCGGTATTGGCGGATGGACCTATGAGCCTTGGCGCGGGCTGTTCTTTCCGGAGAAACTGCCCAAAACAAAGGAACTGTTCCATGCCAGCCGGCGCGTGACGTCGATTGAAGTCAACGGGACATTCTATGGAACATTCAATCCAAAGACCTTTCGAAAATGGTTTGATGAGACGCCGGATGATTTTGTTTTTTCATTGAAAGCCCCGCGCTTTGCAGTGAACCGCCGCGTTCTTGGTGAGGCAGGGCCATCCATTACCAAGTTTTTGGAAAGTGGCGTAAGCGAACTCAAATCCAAGCTTGGGCCTATCCTGTGGCAATTGCCACCCTTCAAGAAATATGTGGCGGAAGACATCGAAGCCTTTCTTGCATTGTTACCGAAGACTTTTGACGGCATCGCGCTCCGCCACGCTTTGGAGGTGCGGCACGAGAGTTTTCAGGTGGAGGATTTCATTCACCAAGCCCGCAAGGCCAATGTTGCGGTAGTCACTGCCGACAAGCAGAAATACCCATTTATCGCAGATCTCACTTCAGATTTTGTATATTTGCGTTTGCAGGAAGCCGACGCCGAAATCAAAACTGGCTACAGTCCGGCAGACTTGCAGAAATGGGCATCGCTGGCGCGCTCATGGGAAAAGGGCGAGGAGCCGGAACAGTTTTCACTTCATGCACCACGAGGCAAACCACGCAAATCGCGTGATGTGTTTATCTATTTCATCAACGGCGCCAAGGAACGCGCGCCGGCAGCCGCTGAAGCCATGATCCGAATTCTGTCGGAATAGCCGAATGGGGACGTATTTCCTTCACTGCAAATCAGTGAATATCGCGTGAAGCAGCAAGCACCTTGCGCAGGGCTTCGACTGAAAAGGCGGGGTTTGCGCAGAGATCGAGGATGACCTTCTCGCGCATGGCAACGAGACCGATCTTCTCAGGCAGGAGTTTGACACAGTGGGCGGGCACGACAACCGCGCCATGTTCATCGGCGTGGATGACATCATCATGGGCCGCCTGCATGCCGAAGACATTCACGGGCTTTGCGAAATCGACGACATGAATGTGGGCGTGGCTTGGACCGACGCGGCCGCCGATGATCTGGAAATCCTTGTTGGAAGCGGCCAGATCCCGGAACGAGCCATTGGTGACACAGCCCAGGGCGCCCAGCTTGTGGTGCAGATTGGTGTTCACTTCACCCCAGAAGGCCCCATAGCCGGGGCGGTCGTCGAGATCCTGAATGATAACCACGGTCGGCATCGCGGCTTCGGCGACGTATTCGTACCATGCCATTCTCTCGGCGACGTTCCCTCGCGGCGGTTCCTTGGCGCGCACTGTGCCGGTGCGGGCAAGCCCGACAATCGGCGTGGCTCCGGGATGGAGTGAGACCATCGGCTCTACGGTGAAGCCAATGGCGCGGCGTTCTGGAACAATTAACTCCAATGCGTTGCAGATGGTTGGCGTGTCCCATTGAGTGAGCACGTGCAGATCATCCGATGTGAAGAGATAGATCGTGCTCATGCGAGTTTGATCCTGACATGCTTGATGCCCTGCCGGAACCAGGTGAAGGCGACATCAAGCGTGTTGCCGGGACCCTCCAGCAGGACGGGGTAAGAGAGTTCGCGGTTGGCGCGCGTAACCGAATTGTTGCTGAGGCAAAAGCCATCGCTGGTGTCGAGATCGTGTCTGTCCTGCCAGGTCAGGCCATTGTCGCTGGAAAATGAGAGGGACACCGGCGCGCGGGGAGCGCCCCAGAAGGCTTGGCGAGCGACGGTGGAAGACGAAGACGCCGGTTCACCGTCATCAATTTCATCATAGAGCGAGGTGCGGCGGCCCGTGGCATTGGCGGTGCTGGAGTGGTTATAGATCATGGCCAGCTGGCCATCCGACAGCCTGATGCACTGGATCGATGAGTTGTTGTTGGGCAGTGGTGATGGACGGGGAGCAGACCATGTCTTGCCGCCATCATGTGACTCGGCCCGGTAGATGAAGTCCGCCCAACGGCTGCGGTAGAAGGCAACAAGATGCGAGTCCGTCACCGGCACAATGTTCATGTGTACACAGCCGAGAGAGTCTGGCACCTCGCCGTAGCTCCAGCTCTTGCCGCTGTCGCTTGAGCGGTAGACGCCGGCGTTGTCGGTGTTGCCGGACCATTTCTCACTGGGCGTGATGCGGCACTTGAAGACTGGCAGGAGCAAGTCACTGTTGGCCAGAGTCACAATGGGCTGGCGGATGAAGGTGCCGGCATCGGCAATCATGGTTTCGGCAGGGCTGAAAGTCTTGCCGCCATCGGCAGATATGCGCCGCCGCACTACGGATGTATCTTGATTGCCGGACAATTGCGAGGTGTAGAGCAGCCAGACATCGCCACCAGCCGCGTTGAAT
>JAIBJH010000106.1 GCA_020029455.1 Hyphomicrobiales bacterium | reverse complement strand
CGGGGGAGGTGTCATTGCGTAGCAATGACGGAGGGGGTCTCAGCTTGTTGCGGCCCCCACCCGGCGCACAAGATGTGCGCCACCCTCCCCGCGCTTTGCAGGGGAGGGACTGAAGTTCAGTACTCGCCTCAATTGATAGTGATCAGACTCTAACTGAAACTGTTTCTAAATTTCTCCATGGGCCGGCTTGACCGGCCCACCCAGCGCAAAGAAAAACTGGGTCGGCGGGTTGATCCCGGATCAAGTCCGGGACGCCAATGGAGAGAAATGGAAGTTTGTCACGCGAGGCAAAATCACGCCCTCACTGCAAAACGTTCTTCAATCCGTTTCTTCAAACCATCGCGCACAGCACGATAGGCATCGAGAATCTGCTCGCGGCTGCCGTGGTTGAGGGAAGGATCGGGCGTTGGCCAATGTTCAACGTCAACTGCCATGGTCTTCACCAAGGCGCGGGCATGGGCATCGGCCTCGGGCGACAGCGTGATTGCAAGATCAAAAGCGGAGTCCGCCAAGTCATCAATCGAATGCGGGCGGTGGCGCGTCACATCAAGCCCGATCTCATCCATCACCAGCCCCACAAAGGGATCGGGATCGCCCGCCATGATGCCTGCGCTCGCCACATAGATGCGGTGGCCGGCGAACTGGTGCATCAATGCCGCCGCCATGGGCGAGCGGATGGCATTCTGTGTACAGATGAAAAGCACGGCGGAGGGCTGGTGTTTGTGAGTATCGTCCGCCATCAATGCCCCTGCCAAAGTAGTGCGCAAACCAAGGTGAAGAGCCGGCGCGCCGTATCGAAATCAAGTTCCACCTTGCCCTGCAGCCGCTCCTTCAAAATGTCGCTACCCTCGTTGTGAAGGCCGCGGCGCGCCATATCGATAGTTTCAATCTGCGCCGGATTGGCGTTGCGGATGGCGTCATAGTAGCTTTCGCAAATATGGAAATAGTCCTTCACGATGCGACGGAAGGGCGTGAGCGAAAGCCCGAAAGCCATGAGCGGCTGCTGGGCCATGTCGCGTACGTCGAACACCAACCTGCCATCCATGGTGGCGAGCACAAGGTGATAGGGGCCGCTCGTGCCATTGCTCAGCGCAAAGGAATTTTCTTCGATGAGATCATAGATCGCGGCGCTGCGCTCGTGCTCGGCTTCGGGCGAGGGGCTGCGCTCAATCGACTGGTCCAATTCAACAGCAATGAGTCTGTTGGAACGGGTGGCGCGGTCAGGCGCCATGGCTGGGTACCGAGCTAGCCGACCAGGCAGAACCCAGGTCATCAAGCTGCACGTCGACTACCTCGACATCGAGCTTAATGGCATGGCCGCCCGAGAAACTGAGCGTTACCGTGCCGGCCAGCTTGTCCTTGGCTCCCTTGGGCTCGAAGGTGATGGCGAGCAGCGCCAGTACCATGTTAGCATCGGTGTTTGCAGGAAGGTGACGGCGCGCGGCCGTCACATAGTTGAAGCGAAGCCCCACGCGCCTGCGCTGCCTCTCGGGCAGGGCATCCCAGGCGAAGCGGTTGGCCACGAGCGCAAATGTCTTGCGGGCAGGATTCCACGACACTTCGCCCAGCTTCAACACAGCATCCTGCATCTGCGCCGAAACTGCCGCTAGGTCGTCCGCGTCAAAAGCCGTCAGGTGGAGCATGGATCAGGAACCGGAAAGCCGCTCCACATCAGCGCCGCAGGCCGAGAGCTTGTCTTCCAGCGCTTCGAAACCGCGGTCTAGATGATAGACCCGGTGCAGCATGGTTTCGCCTTCCGCCGCAAGACCTGCGATTACCAGCGAAACAGAGGCACGCAAGTCCGTTGCCATCACATCGGCGCCAGTGAGCTTTTTCACACCGCGCACTTCTGCCATGTCGCCGTGCAAATGAATATCGGCGCCGAGCCGCGCCAGTTCCTGTACATGCATGAAACGGTTCTCGAAGATGGTCTCACGGATATGGCTTGTACCCTTCGCCATGGTCATCAGCCCCATGAACTGGGCCTGCAGGTCGGTCGGGAAACCGGGATAGGGATCGGTTATAATGTCTACGGGCTGAAGGGCAGAGCCATTGCGCTTGATGCGGATGCCTTCGTTGTTGCGCTCGACGGTGACGCCCGTGCGTTCGAGGAGTAGCAACGGATTCTCCAGCGTGTCGGCGCGCGCTCCGCGTAAGAGCACATCACCGCCCGTCATGGCAGCGGACATGGCATAGGTTCCGGTTTCGATGCGGTCCGCGATCACCGTGTGCTCGGCGCCTTTCAGCGAGGTGACGCCAGTGATGCGCAGCGTCTTGGTGTGAATGCCTTCGATCTTGGCTCCCATCTTGTTGAGGCATTCGGCCACATCGCCGATTTCGGGTTCGGTTGCGGCATTTTCGATGATGGTGTCACCGTGAGCGAGGACAGCGGCCATCAATGCCGCATGGGTTGCACCAACCGAGACCTTTGGAAAGGTGATGTGTCCACCCTTGAGGCCGTGCTTGGCCCGGGCGATCACATAGCCTTGCTCCACGTCACAAGTGGCGCCCAGCTTTTCCATGACAAGGAGATGGAGGTCCACCGGACGCGTGCCGATGGCGCAGCCACCGGGCAGCGAGACTTTTGCTTCACCCATGCGGGCAATGAGCGGCCCCAGCACCCAGAAAGAAGCGCGCATTTTGGAGACAAGATCGTAGGGCGCAGTGGTATCCACAATGGTTTTGGCGGAAATGCGCAGCGTCTCGCCAGCGCCACCGTTCTGGCCGGCGCGCTTGCCGGCCGTCATAATGTCGACGCCGTGGTTGCCAAGGATCTTCTGCAGGCGCAACACGTCCACAAGGCGCGGCACATTGTGCAGGGTGAGCGTTTCTGGCGTCAGCAGCGCCGTGATCATCAGGGGCAGGGCGGCATTCTTGGCGCCCGAAATGTCTATCGTGCCGTTCAGCCTGTTGCCACCGCGGATGCGGATGCGATCCATTTGAATATCCCCGAAATAGTGGTCTGCAGAATCAATTTGTGCAGTGCCGAACAGTCCCTTGGCTGTGCTTACAAGCATATGTGGCGGCTTTGGGGCAACCGCATTTAACGCCCTGAGGTAAGGTCCTGACAATGGGGACAATTCCCGCGTTGAACCGGGCCTTTAGGACCATTAAGCAAACCCCATGACAGCGGGATTGGCACACCAGATCAATCGCGAGGCAATCGCGAAGAACTATCAGCTTATCCGGAACCATGTCCGGCGCACGCCTGTGGCCGAAGTCGCGGCGGAAGACTTGGGGCTCTCAGGCCTTCCAATCACCTTCAAACTGGAATTGCTCCAGCATACGGGAAGCTTCAAAGCCCGGGGGGCATTTACCAATCTCCTCACAAGGCCCGTGCTGGCCGCCGGCGTTACTGCGGCATCAGGCGGCAACCATGGTGCGGCAGTTGCCTTTGCCGCCCAGAAGCTTGGACACAGGGCGCGCATCTTCGTTCCCAGGATTTCGTCTCCAGCCAAGATCGAGCGCATCCGCAGCTATGACGCGGAACTTGTGGTCGAGGGCGAGCGCTATGACGATGCTCTGGCACTTTGCGACGAGCATGCCACTGAAACGGGGGCGCTCAAGATCCATGCCTTCGAGCAGATCGAAACCCTGCTGGGGCAGGGGAGCGTCGGTCTCGAGTTCGAAGAGCAAGCATCTGACGTCGATACGTTACTTGTGGCGACAGGCGGTGGGGGTCTCATCGGCGGCATCGCCGCTTTCCTTGAAGACCGGATCAAGGTGGTTTCCGTCGAACCGGAACTGGCGCCCACGCTGCATGATGCGCTGAAGGCCGGAAAACCTGTCGATGCGCCAACAGGCGGTGTGGCGGCGGACTCCCTTGCTCCGCGCCGGGTCGGCGAAATCATGTTCGGCATTGCCCAGCGCCATATCAAGAATGCGGTGCTGGTGCCCGACGAGACAATCAAAAAGGCGCAGGCCTTGTTGTGGGACAGGCTGCGCGTTGTGGCGGAACCCGGAGGTGCGGCGGCGCTGGCGGCACTTCTCTCTGGGCGGTATGTGCCTTCTCCCAACGAGCGTATCGGTGTACTGCTGTGCGGGGCGAATACCACAGCCGTCAGTCTCTAGCCTGTTTGCCGGGCTTTTCTTCCTTGGGCAGAACCTGCCGTTCCTTGGCCTTGCGCTTTTTCAGGTTGTCGCGCAGCGCCTTGGCCAGCCGCTTTTGTCTGTGTGATTGTTTCGATTGGCCGGGTTTCATGGCCTGATTTTCGCCATGGGTAAGTTACTGTCAACCGGGTTGCGGTAAGCCTCCGGCTGTGGCAATGAGCGGCCAATCCGAATGCCTATGCTGCCGTAGCTCAGTGGTAGAGCACTCCCTTGGTAAGGGAGAGGTCGAGAGTCCGATTCTCTCTGGCAGCACCATTTTCAACGGGACGGCCAACAAGATTCTCTGGTCGAACTTCATTCGGTCTCATGTCCTGGCAATCCGCGGTCGGGCAACCAAGGCAGAGCAGAACGGCAAAAATACTCGCTGCGAGGTGGTAGTTCATTGCGCTGTTTCAAAGCTCCGACACGCAGGCCGAAATAGGTGGAATTTGCGTCAGCTGGGGCGGAATAGATGGCTGTTCCGCAGCGTGGGCAGAAGGCGAGATTGCGATGGTGGCCGCTTTCTGCAGTCTTGACGAATATTGTTGGTGAACCTGACAAGAGCCTGAAGGTTCCTGGCTGTGCGTCCACGACAATGCGGAATGCCGAACCCGATAGAATTTGGCAATCATTGCAATGGCAAAGGCAAACCCCTGCAGGATCAATTTCCGCTTCGAACCTCAGGTATCCGCAAAAGCATTGGCCATCAACGTGCACGGAGTTCTCCGACCGGATAGTGCTGGCTGAGTACAACTTGCAATGCGACAGCGCAAGTCAAGGCCGCGCACATCGGCAGTAGATCATCGGGGATCGTAGACTTCGATATTTTGGAGCTGACGGCCATGCAGAACCAGGTGACTGTCGATCATTGGCTCAAGAAATCGCTGGCAGATGAAAGAATTCCGTTCCCGAGCTCGACCTCATGAATGGGACCTTTGCGCGCCGGTGAGGCTGTCTCTCCTTGAACGCTGGATGAACAACCACTTCAGTATTGATCAACAGAGCGGCGTCTATTGCCGCCGCCATTCAATCAAACAGCAATCTGAATGGATATGACAATGACAACCACAGCTCTTAACAATATTGCCCAGCGCCGGACAAACAGCATGTTTTCGCTCATGCTGGAACGTTTCACGGCCAGCACAAAGCGCCGTGCGCTCCGCAAGGCCTTGCTCAGCTACGACGATCATCTGCTGCGCGACATCGGCCTGTCGCGGTATCAGGTACTGTCAGACGAGTTCTAGCGCGCTTTCCGGCCGCGTGGATCACGCGGCTGGAAAGAATTCGCGCCAAAGTAATGTGCTGGAGCAAATTCTTGTCGGCCAAGTCTGCAACTTGGCCGGAATTTGCTCTAAGTGCACGCACTATTTGGGCGCTGGCCCCGTTGATTGCCTGACCACCAGGTCAACGGGCCAGACTTCCGAAGGCAGCGGAGTCGATGGCTCGCGCAGCATGGCCACAGCCAGTTCTACGACACGCTTTCCCGCTGCGCCAATGGATGATTGCGTAGCTGTAAGCGGTGGATCGAATGTCTCGGCGCGGATATCGGCGAGCCTATCGTCATGAGCGATGAGGGATATGTCGGAACCGATCTTCAGTCCCTTGCTTTCCACGGCGCGTTTCACGCCGAGCGCCTGGGCAATGGACGAGCAGAGAAAGGCGGTCGGCCTTTCCGGCAGGGCGAGCGCAAGCATTCTGCCGGCCTCTGTCTCACCGTGGCTTTCCACCATCATGCCGCCCGCGATGTTTGAAAGCGGCGGCGTCAACCCGGCAGCTTTGAGTGCAGCGCGATAGCCGTTCTCGCGGTCCACTGCATAATTGTGGCTGGGATCACCATTGATGAGGGCGATTGATGTGTGGCCAAGATCGCAAAGAAGCCGCGTTGCCTGGAAGAAGGCGCCGCGGTTGTCGATGTCGAGCGTTGCATAGTGTTCTGCTGCGCGTGTTCGCCCATGGAGAATGAAAGGCATGTTGAGTGAGCGCAGTAGGGATAGCCGCGGGTCCTCGATGAGCGGGCTTGAGAGGATCATGGCATCGACGCGGGCAGAGCGCACGGCGCGCCTATAGACCGCTTCTTCCGTTTGCGTGCCCCGCGCCATGGCCAGCGTGATGTCGTATCCCATGTCGGAGGCCTGCTCAACGCAGCAGCCGAGAAACTCGGTGAAGATGAGATCGCCCAGCATGTTGCGTTCGCGCGGGAAGACAACGCCCAAGGTACCGGATTGGCCGATGGCTAGCCGTCGCGCAGCAGCAGATGGTCTGTAGCCATGGAGTTCGGCTGCAGCTTTCACGCGGGCGCGGGTTTCTTCCGAAACTTCCGGAAAACCATTCAAAGCACGGCTCACTGTCGTTTGAGACAGTTTCAAGAGTTCAGAAAGCGCGCGCAGATTCATGGAGTTGAACTCTTCCATATTCCCAAAGCGCTTTCAATCTTTTGGTTGTCGCACTCCCATTTTCCTGTGTTGCGTGTGCGAAAGAATTGCTGCACTGCACATGAAACGCTGAAAAACAGCGCAAATTTTGAACAACCGCCCTTGACACAGACGCTGTCACTGCTATGAGGAGATATCCAAAGCGCTTTGGAAACAAGAAGAACAAGAGAGGCGCGAGGACAGTAAGTAGATTGCACTGATCATCTCCAGGGAGGAAAACTGATGAGACTGCATCACCTTGTATCCGCCGCCATCTTTGCCATGGCTGTTGCTTCACCGGCCCTTGCCGCCGATCTCAAATATCCGCCGGGCGAAGGCCCCTTCCACTGGGAAAATTTCGAGGCCCTGAAGGGCGTCGACCTCAAGGGCGAGACGCTCACCATTTTTGGCCCCTGGCGCGGCGATGACGAAGCCCACGTTCAGGTGGTGCTGGAATATTTCCGCCAAGCCACAGGCGCTGACGTGAAGTATTCCTCTTCCGAAAACTATGAACAGCAGGCGGTGATCGATACGGAAGGTGGCAATCCTTCCAACATCACCATTCTTCCGCAGCCTGGTCTTCTTGCTGACCTCGCCGCCAAGGGCCGCCTTGTGCCGCTCACCGATGACGACGCAAAGTTCGTGACCGACAATTATGGCGCGGGCGCTTCCTGGGTGGCGCTCGGTTCATACAAGGGCAAGGATGGCGCATCGAGCTTCTATGCCTTCCCCTACAAGGCCGACTTGAAGTCGCTCGTCTGGTATGTGCCGGAGAACTTCAAGGATGCGGGCTATGAAATCCCGCAGACCATGGAAGACCTCATTGCGCTCTCCGACAAGATCATCGCTGACGGTGGCAAGCCCTGGTGCATCGGCCTCGGTTCGGGCGGTGCCACGGGTTGGCCCGCGACGGACTGGGTGGAAGACATCATGCTGCGCACACAGTCGCCCGAAACCTATGATAAGTGGGTGACGAATGAAGTGAAGTTCGACTCGCCCGAAGTTGTCGGCGCCATCGAGACCTTCGGCTCCTTCGCCAAGAATGATGCCTATGTGGATGGCGGCGCGGCGGGTGTTGCCTCGATCGACTTCCGCGACAGCCCGAAGGGTCTCTTCGCCTCACCACCCAAGTGCTACATGCATCGCCAGGCTTCCTTCATTCCATCCTTCTTCCCGGAAGGCACAAAGATTGGAACGGATGCGGATTTTTTCTACTTCCCTCCTTATGCCTCCAAGCCTGATCTCGGCCGTCCGGTTCTCGGCGCTGGCACGCTTGCGACCATCACCAAGGACTCCAAGGGAGCGCGTGCCTTCATCGAATTCCTGAAGATGCCGCTTGCTCACGAGATCTTCATGAAGGATGGCGGCTTCCTCACGCCCCTCAAGTCGGTGAACCAGGATGCCTACATCAATGATGCGGCGAAGAAGCAGGGCGAGATCCTAGCCTCGGCGACGACCTTCCGCTTCGATGGTTCGGACCTGATGCCCGGCAAGATCGGTGCTGGCGCGATGTGGACAGGCATGGTGGACTTTGTCGGTGGCAAGTCTGCGGCCGACACAGGCGCTGCCATCCAGAAGGCCTGGGACGAAATCAAGTAAGCCCGTGACCTGCCGGCTGCGGAGCAATCCGCAGCCGGCCTTATCCATACAAGTGGTTTTCGATTCCTCCCGAAAGCCAGAAGGGAAGCGGCTGGCGTTTGACAGCCCGCCGTTTCCCGTCTTCATTTCTGTTGCTGGTTGGGCCTGAATGTTTGGGGAGTTACTGACATGACATGGCAACTCTTGAGCGCGCTACTTGCGGTAGTTCTGGGCGTTGGTGGCTGCCTTTTCTACTATTTCGCTTCGAACTGGCTGCTTGATACAGCTTTGCCTGTGGATGCCAGCAACGATGACAGGTCGATC
>JAIBJH010000336.1 GCA_020029455.1 Hyphomicrobiales bacterium | reverse complement strand
CTCGAAATCCTTCTGCGCGGCAGATGTCAGCGATGGTGCCTTGAAGCTGGGGGCCATTGTCTTTTGCCCCGTATCATCGACCGACTTGCGCAAGTCCTGCATGTCTTTCTTGAGCGAATCCATGCCGCCCTCGCGCATGGCCTGGTCAACATGGCCCTGGAATTCCCGCGCCATGCCGCGCGCCTTGTTCATGAACTGGCCGAAACTGCGCAAGACTTTTGGCAAATCCTTGGGGCCGATCACGATGGCAGCGATGATCGCAAGAACGAATAGTTCGGTATAGCCGACGCCGAAATCAAACATCTGTTGGGTTGCCCTCCGTCAAGGGCGGTGAGAAGCCTAGCTCTTCGCCTTTTCAGCTTCCTTCACAGGTTGCGAGGCCTGCTCCTCAATGGACTTCGGCGAAGCAGCAGCCTCTGCCGGGTCATCGGCCATGCCCTTCTTGAAGCTCTTGATGCCTTTGGCCACATCGCCCATCAGGTCGGACACCTTGCCCTTGCCGCCGAACAGCACCAGCACGACGACCAGCAGGATCACCCAATGCCACCAGGAAAACGCACCCATTCTCGACTCCTTGAAATATATGCAGCCGGTCACCGGCCTAGCTGCACTGCAATATCGCAGAAAGCCCCCTGCCCCGCAACCAAAACACGGCAGCCGGACTGAAGCGGATTATACCGTAAAAATGTGGGTATTCCTGGCTTCAATCGCAAGGTTGCAGAATTGGCCCGGCTTCGGCGCGCTTTCCGCAGTTATCGCAACGGCCACAACATCCTCGCCTTCGGCAAGTTGCAGCCTGAGGTGGGTATTGGGGCCGACGAAACGGCTTTCGGTCACCTGTGCCTCGCTCTCGCTTTCTGAAACCGCAAGCTTGATGTCCTCGGGCGGCACCATGACAAGGACCCGCGTTCCTTCCGGCAAATTGGACGCATCGACAGGGCCAACCGCTGTATTCACCTTACCCTTGCTGACACTGCCGGAAAATTCATTGTAGGAACGGAAGAAACGCGCCGCATCCGCGTCCACCGGATGGCGCTGCACATCTTCTGGCGTTCCCCCCTGCACGATGGCGCCGTGCCGCATGAGGTAGATCCAATCAGCAAACTCTATCGCCTCCTGCGGATCATGCGTGACGAGAAGCGCGGTCGCCCGCGTCTCCTTGAGGATCGATAGCGTATCGTTGCGGATGATCTCGCGCAGGCGCTGGTCAAGGCTTGAAAAAGGTTCATCCATAAGGATGACCTGCGGACGCGGCACGATGGTGCGGGCAAGCGCCACCCGCTGCTGCTCGCCGCCCGAAAGCATCACCGGATAGCTGTCGCGCAATGGCAGGAGTCCCACACGTTCCAGCGCCAGCGTGGCCACACGCCGCGCTTCGCTGCGGTCAAGCGCCGTCAATCCAAAGGCCACATTCTCCAGTGCCGTCATGTGGGGAAAGAGCGCAAAGTCCTGGAACATCAGCCCGACGCTGCGCTTCTCGGGGGGCACGAAATGTCTGGGGCCTGCAACTTCCTGTCTGTCAAGAAGGATGCGCCCTTGCAACGGCCGCAACACACCAGCCGCCAGTTTGAGCAATGTTGACTTGCCGCACCCCGAAGGCCCCAATAGGCAGGCAATCCGCCCCGCTTCGAGGCTGAAGGAAATGCCGGAGAGGATTTGCTTGCCACGCGCCGAGAAAGATACATCCTCGAACGCCAAATTGCCGGCAAAGACCGGCCCCGCACGCCCGCGCCAATGCGCTTCCGAGGCGTTAGGCGGCTGGATTGGCATCTCATCGTTCATGGGCGCCGCTTACACCAATAACCGCGGCATTGGAAACCAGGGCTACAGCAGCCGGCGGTCAACTGACCGCCGATAAGCTGCTGTAGAACTTTGAATCTGGCGCATCTTCCACTTCGCAGGCGATTCCGCCTGTTCGTCCGATGCGCTAGGCGGCTATCGTCACCCGGTTGCGGCCATCGCGCTTGGCCTGGTAGAGCGCCATGTCGGCGCGTTTCAAAAGCCGCTCCAGGCTGTCATCGGCGCCTTCCAGCATGGCAAGGCCGACCGATACCGTGACCGGCATCAACTGCCGCCCACCCACCGCGAAAGACCTTGAAGCAATGGCTTTGCGCAGTCTTTCTGCAATCAGTTGCGCAACATCCGAAGCGGTGTTCGGCAACACAACGATGAATTCCTCGCCACCCGTGCGGCAGCAGAGATCAACGCTGCGCGTGTTGTCGCGAAGGCGCACCGCGAGCTCCTGCAGCACCTTGTCGCCCATGTCATGGCCGTGCGTGTCGTTGATGGTCTTGAAGTAATCGACATCGATCGCCGCAACCGAGAGCGCCTTGCCCCGGTTCACATAGTGCTCGATCATGTTGGAGAGGTGCGTTTCCAGATAGCGCCTGTTGTAGAGGCCGGTCAGCGGATCGGTGATGGCCAGCGCAATCGAGGCATGTACCGACTGCCGCAGCTGCTCGGTATAGCGCCAGCGGCGGATCTGCGTGTTGACACGTGCCACCAGTTCCTCGCGGTTAACGGGGCGCATCAGATAATCGTTGACGCCCATATCCAGTGCCCTGAGCAGGCTGGCATTATCGTCGGCATCGACGATGATAAGGATCGGCGTTTGCCGTGTCGCTTCCTGCGTCTTCATCTGCGAGCACAGCCTGAGGCCGTCGTAGTATTCGCTGTCGAAGCTGACGATC
>JAIBJH010000335.1 GCA_020029455.1 Hyphomicrobiales bacterium | reverse complement strand
CTGGCGAAGGCTATCTCGAAACCCGCATGGGCTCCGGCACGGTCGTTGCCGCCGAATTGCCAGATCAGCTTCTCACCTCTGGCCGCAAGCCGGTGCAGCCTCATATCCCCGCGCGCAAGGCTCCGGCCCGCGAGCCGGCGCGCCCTTTCCGCTCGGGCCTTGTCGATTGGGAACATTTCCCCCATGACGAATGGGGCCGCATTCTCGGCCGCTTCTGGCGCAACCCGCCCATCACGCTTCTCGAACATGTGGATCCCTTCGGCTGGCAGCCGCTGCGTCAGGCCATCGCCCATCACCTGTTTGAATGGCGCGGCATTACCTGCGATGCGGCCCAGGTCATCATTACCAGCGGCGGCCCCGATGCCTTCGATCTCATCCGCCGCGCCTGCTTCAAACCGGGCGACTGCTTCTGGCAGGAAGATCCCGGCTATCCCACGGCAGAGCGCGTCTTCACCCATGGCGGCATGGTTCCCATCCATGTTCCGGTGGATGGTGATGGGCTCGCCGTCTCGGAAGCCATGCGCCTTGCGCCAAGCGCCAAAGCCGCATTTGTGACCCCTGCCCGGCAATATCCCACGGGCGTCACCATGCCGCTCTCGCGGCGGCTCGAACTCCTGCAATGGGCGAAGGACGCAGATGCCCTCGTCATCGAGGATGACTATGACAGTGAATACCGCTACGTGGGCCGGCCACTTCCCGCGCTGATGAGCCTGGACCGCAGCGAACGCGTCATCTACTCCGGCACATTTTCAAAAGTATTCTCGCCGATCATCCGTCTCGGCTTCCTCGTCGTACCCGTGCGTCTCACCGCCACCATGCAGGCCGAGCGCAAATCCTACGGCGCGCCGCCATCGCTCCTCGTGCAGCCGGCGCTGGCGCAATTCATGGAACAAGGCCACTTCGCGCTCCACATCCGCCGCATGCGCCGCATCTATGCCGCGCGCCGTGAAGTTCTTATCAAGGCGCTGCAGCAAGGAGCAGAAGACAGGTATACGGTGGATGCTCCACCTTCAGGCCTTTCCGTGCTCCTGCGCTTCACCGGCAGCGCCGACGATCAATTCATGGCACGCAAGCTCCTTGGCGAAGGCGTCGAGTGCCAACCGCTGTCGGGCTACTGCCACGGCAACTCCACGCAGAAGGGCCTGATGCTCGGATTTGCCGGTTTTGCCGCGAAGGATCTGGAGGCCAGCGCCCGCAAACTCGCTTCGCTGCTCAGTCTCTACCTTCCGTCACGATCCAAGCGGACGTAACTCGCGGATCAGTTTTTCGCGGATGGCGCGGGCATAGTCGGCGAAATCATTTGCCGTCACCACGAAGGAATCAGCCCCCGTGATCACATTCTCCCGATAATACTGCGTGAGGCCCTGCTCCTCTGATTCAATGGCCAGCCCGTTGATGGTGACACCTGTAGCCAGCGCCAATTCCCGCGCCTCATCGAGATTGCCGCCGCCATTGTCGCGCCCGTCGCCGGATATGTCGATGACGCGCCGCTGCCCGGCAAATTCATTGCCGTCCAACAAGGCAATGCCATCATGGATCGCCTCGGTGATCGCCGTAGAGGCGGCATAGAAGGTCCGGCTGCCCAGGCTCACGCGATAGCCGAAGGCCTTGGCCTGCCGCACCGAGCGGATGTGGGTGAAGGGCACCACGATGCGGCTCTCTCCCGGCCCGCCCCATTGCGTGACACCGATGGCAACGCCCAAGGGTTCCAAGTCCTCGATGGCCGCATGGACAGCGGGATCACGGAAGGCGGCGGCAAGCCCGCCCAGCTGCAATTCAAACTCCGCGGCATTCATGCTGGCCGAGCTGTCCAGCGCCAGCAGCAATTCGAGGGCAACCTGTTTCCCTTCCTGTGCCGGAGCCATGCTGGCACATGCCAGAAGCGCCAACATGCCGCGCCACACACCCGGCCAATTCCCGGCTATGACACGGCCCATGAAACGCGTGTTGAACATCCTCGCCAGCATTGCATTGCTGGCCTGCCTCGCCAAGCCCGCCATGGCCAATGACATCATGGTGATGAACATGGTTGCACCCGAGAGTCTCACCCCGGCTGCCAAGACGGGAGCGGTCTATCTCTCGATCATGAATCATGGTGCAGATGAAGATGCGCTTGTTTCAGTGACGACACCTGCCGCCGAACAGGCCACCATCCACGAAACCACCATGGAAAATGATGTGATGAAAATGAGCAAGGTGGAGCGGCTCGCCATTCCGGCAGGCTCCACGGTTGATCTCAAGCCCGCCGCCACTCATCTGATGCTGACCGGCCTCAAGGCGCCCCTCAAGGAAGGTCAAACCCTGATCTTAACTCTTACATTTGAAAAATCCGGTGAAGTGAAGATCGTCGTGCCGGTTGTGGATTTCAAATCCATCCCCGCTGCAGGGCATGAGCATATGAGCAACTAACAACTTCTCGTTATCGTCACCCCAGCGAAAACCGGGCCCCATTGAGCCCCTTCATCTCGCACACTGCCAATTGGAATGCCTCAGGGGGTCCCGTGTCGCGCTCCGCTTGCACGGGATGACGGATTTTCTTTTGTATTTGGGTGAGGTTGGAAGACTGCGAAATTACCCGCCCGTCACGCTCATATGCCGCGCCACCGCAGGCTTGTTGTGCTCACGGTCGATGATGAAGTCATGCCCCTTGGGTTTGCGTCCGATGGCTTCGAGAATGGCATTGCGCAAAAG
>JAIBJH010000105.1 GCA_020029455.1 Hyphomicrobiales bacterium | reverse complement strand
GCTCGATGGATGACATCAGGTCCGAACGCATGGTGAGATTAAGCGCCTCTTCCGGTGTATCGGCTAGAGCATCCCAAACATTCTCAAACTTCTGAACTTTCATGGTTCGCTTGTATCAGTTTTGATACATCCATCAAACTGTCACGCTCCTTGTACCCTCTCCCGGCCTTCGGCCACCCTCTCCCGTCTTCGCCGGGAGAGGGCAAATAGCACCACGCACTCTCCCCCACGTTTGCGAGGGAGAGGGTGAAAGCAGCGGGCCTACTCCTTCTGGATATTGTAGTCGGCAAGCGTTCTCCCATCGTCCACGGGCTTGGTCTTGGCTTTTGCCGCAGTCTGCGCAGGCTGGCTGGCGATCTGCCCCTGCTGGCTCGGCGGCTCGGGCTGTGGATCGAAGGCGAAGGCAGGCCCCGTAAGGGCCACTGCGATGCTTCCGGCGATGATGATGCGAAACATGTGTCTCTCCATTCAAGGCACCCTCTGGCGCCACCCTCCCACCCTGTCCTTGAACCGTTTCTGAGACCGCCATTCACAACTCATTCATGCCGCCCCATCGTCTTGATCCGGTCCCTTTTCAATTGCGTTATCGGCATTATCGGGAGCGGCATTGGATGGAGATTCGAAGATGAAAAAGTTTGTTCTTGTGGCCGCCTTTGCCATGGGCCTTGCGACCTCGGCTTTTGCCAGTGATTGCGAGACAATGATAAACAGTATCGATGAGGCCATGAAGACGGCATCGCTGGACGAGGCCACCATGACCAAAGTGATGGCGCTCTACGAACAAGGCAGAGCCGAGCATGAAGCGGGCGATCACGGCGCTTCCATGAGGGACTTGGGCGAGGCGATGAAAATCCTCGGCATATAGTCCCTCGGGCCTCGGGGCGGCGCCACGCCGCCTTGAGCACCGCCATAATCGGCCCGCACCCGCCATAATCCCGGACCATACTTGTCTTGATCCGGTCGCATTTCCCTTGCGTATTGCCGAGTACTGGGGAGCACCAATCAACGGAGATTCGAACATGAAGAAATTTGTACTCGCGGCCGGCTTTGCCATGGCTCTTGCCACCTCGGCATTCGCCAGCCAGTGCCCGAAGCTGATGGCGCAGATCGACGAAGCCATGAAGACGGCAACGGTGGATGATGCCACCAAGGCCAAGGTGATGGAGCTCTATGAGAAGGGCAAGGCCGAGCATGAATCAGGCGACCACGCCGCCTCCGAGGCAGACCTCGGCGAAGCGATGAAGCTTCTCGGAATCTAATCGCTAGCCGCACAGAGCCGTTCGCCCTCGGCCGGAACATAGCTGAAGCTGCGCCTCAATCCGTGAGACTCTGGCACCCCGGTCTCTCCCTTCCGCAACAGTCCCGGATTGCCGCCTGATTGCTCAAGGGCGCGGGTGAGGTGGAGCAGGCAGCCTTCACTGTCAAAACAATCCACCAGTGTCCGGGGATGTATGCCCTCACCGCGCGTGACGTTGAAGCGGATCACCCGCTGCGACACGCCCTTCGCGAGATCGCCCGCCATTGCCGGCAAAGCAAACGCCATCAAGAGGAACAACACCGAAAGTCGCTGCATGGCGGTCCTAGAACCGCATCCTGACACCGCTGCTGATGAAAGTCGATCCGCTGATCACCCCGTCAAAAAGCCCGAACACGCCCGAGCGGTGGTGGAAACGCACCATCAATTCGAGGTTCTTGTTGTCCGGGTCGGCAAAGGTGATTTCCGGCCCCATGTAGTGCAGAAGTCCGGCACTGTTGTTGTTCTCGTCGCGCCCGCGCTCGAAATCGGATTCGCTGGTCAGAAGGCTGAGCCCGGTATTGACGGCAATGGTTGTGTAGAGCCTGTCGTTCCACGGAAAGCCGTCATAGCGCAGATATAGCCCGGTCCAGGCTTCGCCGAGGCTTTCATCGCCGAAGCGCCCCGAAATGCCGGCTTCGCCTTCGAGCGTGAAATTCTCGCCGAGAGGAAGCACATTGCCGGTCAACTCGTCCCATGTGCCGAGCCGCCTCGAATAGGCGATGCCGACGATGCCGATGTCCTTGATGTCATTGCTCAACGGAAAGAAAATGCTGCTGGTGAAGGCGGCATCAGTGGCAACGCCGGCAAAAACCGAAACCGCCTGATCTCCGCCACGCTCCGCCGCCAGCGCCGGGCTGGCAAGCCAATAGCTGAAAGCCACCGCTGTCAGGAGAAGGTGTCGCCCGAAATTCATCCAAATCCCCAGCCAGCACCCTGGCGCGAATAAGCCCCACGGCAAACTACCACTGTCTGAGATTCGTTGCCAACCGTGGAATTGCGCCTCCTTATGGGGCAGGCCGCAACCGCGACTTCGCCGGTGCAATGGCCTTGGCTAACTTCTGGAACAGGGCGAGGTCCGGCACCCCGGCGAAAGTGCAGTCTCCGCCACTGAAATGCACGTCGCCCGCGAATGTGCCAAGCGCCTTCAGCTCATCGCAGGACAAAAGCGATAACAAGACCTCTGTTTGGCCCACATCGGCAATGATATAGAGAAAGGGCTTCTCCCTGCTCTCGCGCGTCTGGCCCACGAAGCGGTTGCCCTCCAGCGGCACAAGCAGCACCTCGATGGGCTTCTTGCTGTCGGGCGTTGTGAACAAATAGTGCCGCCCCTCGGGCGTTAAGACGGCCTTGCCCTCCTCCACCTTCCATTTGCCATCCTCGAATGTCTCCATGGTGAATTCATTGCCCAGGGCCTTGAGCGCCAAAACACCTTGCGTGTCACCAAAGAGCGGCACTTGAGACTGCAGGACACAGCCTGAAAGCAGCAGGCACGTCGTGAAGGCTGCGATATTCCGGATAATCTTTGGCAACCACAGCATCACGTTCCTCCGCCCCATGGGGCCTGTTGGTGCGGGCGGAGGGACTTGAACCCTCACGGGATTTCTCCCAACGGATTTTAAGTCCGTTGCGTCTACCATTCCGCCACGCCCACTGTCTGTTCAGAAAAGCCATGGCTCTGCTGAAAACAGTTCCCGCATAGGCCGGGCATCAACGCTTGACAAGCCAGCGGTCACACAGTGAATTGCGCGGTCAGGGGCCCAAGGACCGCGCCGCAGAGATGGATGGCTACGTAAACGAATTTTTCTCGCTGGGCAGCCTGCCTGGCCACCTCGCCTATCTGCTCATCGCCATCTCCTATTACATGACCAGCATCTACTGGCTGCGCGTTCTGGCGGTTGCCGGCCTCTTCCTCGAAATCCTCTATTTCCGGCTGACCAGCGACAATCTGACGACCGGCATCGGCTGGGACGGAATCTTCATCCTCATCAATCTTTATCAGCTGTTCTGGCTGGTGCGCGATAGGTTGAGCCTGACATTGCCGGAGCAGGACGCGCCCCTCCTCCGCGATGCCCTCTCCGGCCTTGACGATGCCCAGATCGCCCGCCTCCTCAAGGCCGCCGAATGGAAGACTTTCAACCCCGGAGAAATCCTGACGCGCCAGGATGCGCCGCTTGATTCGCTCTATTTCCTGCTCTCGGGCCGCGCCGCGGTGGCCGTCAACGGCTCCCTCGTCACCTATCTGGAAAAGGGCTCCTTCATCGGTGAAATCGCCTACCTCACGGGCAACCCGGCCACCGCCATGGTGACCATTGACGAGCCGAGCCGTGTGCTCTCCTTCAACCGCGTGCGCATGGCCAAGGTCATCGCATCTGACGAAGCCATCAGCGGCATCATCTACCAGATGCTGGGCCGCGACCTTGCCATGAAGATGCGCCGCGCCAATACGCGCCGCGTGTTGCTGGATGAGCCTACAGGCGTATGAAGGCGAGATAGGTGAGCAAGAGATAGGTCAGGTGGTGCAGCGCCTGGTCTGTTGTCATCGCCCACCAGAACGGCCCGTCCGCCGGCGTCCAGCCTTTTATCCGCACCAGGTTCTCCTTGGCGAAATCCACATGGTAGTGCAGCACGCCGTCAAGCACCGCCAGCAGCACCGCCGTCTGAATTCCAAGCCCAAAGAACATGCAAATGAACAACGTTCCGGCCACGTGAATGCTCGCGTGCAGAAGTCCGAGCGGCCTTCCATAGCGGCGCTTCTCCCGCACCATGGCCAATGTTTGCAATGGCCCGTCACAGACGATGTGCTTGACCATCAGTGCCGCCGCAAAGAGCAGGGCCGTTACAAGAAGATGTGAATCCATATCCTTCGCTTAAACGCTTTGCCGGGGCCTTGCCAAGCAAACATTGACTAGTGATTTGAACCACGGGAAGCTTGCTCCATGAGGCTTCCCAAGCAAGCAGGCCCCCTCGCAATCGGCATCGTCGCGGTGCTGCTGATGCTTGCCTTGCGTGGGCTCGATCCCGTTTTTCTTGCAGCCCAACGCGCCTCCGGCTTTGACACGCTCCAGCGTCTCTGGCCGCGTGACGCCACAGACGGCATTCCCATTCGCATCGTTGACATCGATGAGAAGTCCATCAGCCGCCTCGGCCAGTGGCCCTGGCCCCGGCAGCAACTGGCGAAACTTGTCAACGAACTTTCTGGCATGGGTGTGGCAGCGATTGCCTTTGACATCGTCTTCCCGGAGGAAGACCGCATGTCGCCCGCAAGGTTGCTGAAGGATCCCGCCTTTGCCAATCTGGGCCAGCGCGGCGCCACAGCATTGCCCGATTTCGACCAGGAATTTTCGGCCGCTATTTCTGGAAAGCCGGTGGTCCTGGCATTTGCCCGTGGAGAAATGGCCGAAGCCCGCGACCTGCCATCGAAAGCGGGTTTTGCCCAGACTGGCGCTCCTGCTGGCAGCGCACCACCCCTTCTTGGGAAAGTCACAGCCAACATCCCTTCCTTGCAGGCAGCCGCCGCTGGCCTCGGCAACATCAACATAGATCTTGCCAGCCAGCAGGGCATTGCCCGCGAAATGCCGATGCTGTGGACCGACGGCCAGCGCTTCCTTCCCTCACTCGGCGTTGAGGCTCTGCGCATCGCGCAAGGGACCGATACCTACCTCGTCCATGCCGACGACGAACAGGAAAACGCCATCACAAGCCTCGCCATCGGCGCGCTCGAAATTCCCCTGAACGAGAACGGCACCTTCCAACTTTACTACCGCCCTAACCCGCCGGACATGTATGTCTCCGCCGCCGATATCATCGCAGGAACAGACAGGGAGAAACTGCGCCCCTTGATCGACGGCCACATCGTGCTTGTGGGAACCTCTGCTGTCGGGCTTTTGGACTCGCGGACAACGCCGCTGGGCGAAGCCATACCGGGCGTTTCCATTCATGCCCAGGCGCTTGAGCAAATTCTCGCCGGACAGTTCCTGTCGCGGCCCGAATGGGTGGGCGGCCTCGAGATCGCCATGGCAGGTGTCCTTTCACTCCTCACGGTCCTCGCCGCTGCCATGGCGCGGCCTGCATTCTCCTCCTTCATCGCCGCACTTTCCGCAGCAAGCATCGTGGCGCTCACCGCCTTCGCCTTCCGGCAACTCGGGCTCCTCATCGATGCCACCTTCCCGCTCCTGATGCTTGTTGTGACCTTTCTTGCCGCAACGGCCTACCGCTTGCTCGTCACCGACCGGCTCGGCCGCCAGATGCGCCACATGTTCGGGCGCTATGTTGCGCCATCGGTTCTGGCAGAGCTTGAGAAGAACCCGGAGAGCCTGAAGCTCGGTGGCGAGATCCGCGATGTCACGGTGCTGTTCCTCGACATCGCCAACTTCACGCCGCTTTCCGAAAAACTGAAGCCGGACGAACTCGTGGCCGTGGTGAACGGTCTGTGGGACCGCTGCTCGAAGGCCATCCTCGCCGAGAGCGGCACCATCGACAAATTCATCGGCGATGCCATCATGGCCTTCTGGAACGCGCCCGTCGCCTGTCCCGACCACCAATACCGCGCCTGCAAGGCAGCGCTTGGAATCCGCGCCGCCGTGAAAG
Organism: Hyphomicrobiales bacterium; assembly: GCA_020029455.1. Classification (GTDB taxonomy): domain Bacteria; phylum Pseudomonadota; class Alphaproteobacteria; order Rhizobiales; family Aestuariivirgaceae; genus Aestuariivirga. The sequence continues at coordinate 3,817 of JAIBJH010000105.1, read as the reverse complement.
CCTACAACGATGACGCAGAACTTCGCCGGCGCCTCGAGCCGAAAAAATTGTGGCCGCTTGGCGTGCGCGTGGGCCTCGCCAGCGGCGAAGCCTGCGTCGGCAACATGGGTTCAACCGAGCGCTTTGACTATTCGGTGATTGGCGAGACCGTGAACACGGCGGCGCGCGCAGAGAGCGCCTGCAAGCATGTTGCCCACGATATTCTTCTTGCTGGAACAGTGGACCACGCCACAAAACGTCTCGCCACCCTTCCCGCTGGCCACGTGAACCTGAAGGGCCGGTCCTTGCCGCAGCCAGTCACTATCGTCGTGGGCGATGAGGCCGAAGCTGCAACTGCGGAGTTCCACACGCTCGCAAAGGAACACCAGGGCCTCGTTTCGCAAATGTCAGCGGATCGAAAGAAGGCAGGGGACAGTGCCGTGCTCTCGCAGCTTGTCTCCGAACTGTCGTTGCACAATCCGGCCCTTACCCCCTACCTCACGGCGCTCACCGGCCGCACCAAGGATTTTCGCCAGGCTCCCGCTAGCGCGCTTTCCGGCCACGTGAAACCACGTAGCCGAAAAGAATTCGCGCAAAGCTGATATGTTGGAGCAAATTCTTGTCGCCAAGCCGAATTCGCCTTGGCGGAATTTTCTCTAAACCGTAGCCCGCTCCCGGATGGGTGCAGCAAACTGCAGGTCCATGTCCCAGGGCAGATAGATCCAGGTGTCCTGGCTCACTTCCGTAATGAAGGTATCAACCAGGGGCCTCCCCGCCGGCTTGGCGTAGACAGTTGCGAAATGCGCCTTGGGCAACATCTCGCGCACCACCTTGGCCGTGGCGCCGGTATCTACGAGATCATCGACGATGAGAATTCCGGCGCCCTGGTCCTTGGCCGTGAAATTAAGCGAAACGGGCTTCAGCACCGCCACATCGCCCTGCTTGTCATAGTCATAGGAGGCAACGCACACGGTTTCGATAATGCGGATGCCCAGTTCCCGCGCCACGACAGCCGCCGGCACCAGGCCACCCCTGGTTATGGCCACTACCGCGCTGAACGGGCCCGCCGCAGACAGGCGCCATGCCAGAGCCCTGGCGTCCCTGTGGAACTGATCCCAGGACACGGGGAAGCTCTTTTGCCACTTCTCGTCCATGGAGGCCTCCTTATCGAACCTATTTGTCCAAAGCTTTGCGGCAGTTAAGCCCATTGCAGCAAGGTTTGGTTCATAATTTTCCACATAAGATGGCGTTCTTTCCACTGGCAGGTGCGTTTCCTTGATGATTTACAAGCTTTTTGAAGTTCTTAGCCTCGCTAATGTCGAAGCCCTGCTTGTGGCCATGCCAGAGGCTGTAATCGCTGACGTATCGGAAGCTTGCCTCCTGCATTGGGGTGTCTGCCGGGAAGAGGTTGCCGGAAAGCCCTTGCTCAAGCCCGGAACGGGCATGATCACGGGCCGGCAGATTGCCCGCCCAGACCCTTCCGATCCCCTGGAAGTGGAAGTCACCTACTCTCCTCCCCTGGGCAGCGCCATCAAGACCAGTTTTTCACCTCAACCCATTAATTTTGGTAGCAAGGACTATCTTGTGTTGGTCGCGCGCCAAGTCGGGTCCGGCCAACTTGAGGCATTGAACCAGAGCGAGCGCCGCTTGAACCTCGCTCTCAGGTCAGGCGGCTATGCTCTTTGGGACCACGACTACGTGACCGGCCGCACCTTTAATTCGCCCGAGATGTTTGAGCTCTTCGGCGAGAAGGAAGAAGACGACGGGCATCTGAGCTTCTACTCCTTCAATGAGCTCATCCACCCCGAAGACAAGGACAGGACACTCGATGAAGCGATCCGCAAGTCGGATTTCGGCACCGACGTCTTCCAGACACGCTATCGCGTGAAGACAACTGGCGGCAAATATGTCTGGATCGAATCCCTCGCCGGCGTCCTGCGCGATCCATCGACAGGAAAGCCCATCAAGGCCGTGGGGCTCTGCCGCAACGTCGATGCACATATGGTGGCGCTGGAAAGGCTGCGCGCCTCTGAGCGCAACTTCAAGCGCACGCAAGCTGCTGCACAGCTCGGCAGTTTCTCGCTCCGCGTTGAATCCAATGTCTCGCGCCTGACATCCGAGCTTGCCCACCTCATCGGCAGGGCCGATGACATGGTGCATCCCACGCTCAAGTCTTTCGTCGAGATGATCGAGAGCGGCGACCGGGAAAAATTCAGCGAGGCCATCGAGCTTGCCAAGCTTGGCCGCCACATCAAGAACCTCGAGATCGCCGTGCGCCTTCCAACCGGTGATCTGACCTATTTTGACGTCAGCATGGAAGCCGACAAGAACGACAAGGGCCAGGTTGAAAGCGTCTTCGGCTGCTGCCAGAGCATCACCGAACGCAAGGCGCTGGAGCGCAAGTTCCACCAGGCTCAGAAGATGGAGGCCGTGGGCCAACTCACCGGCGGCATCGCCCATGACTTCAACAACCTGCTGATGGTTGTCATGGGCAATCTGCAGCTCGTCGAACAATTGGTGAAGAATGATGAGCGTGCGACCAAGCGTATCCGCGCGGCAATTGATGCGGCGGAAAAGGGCTCAGACCTTACGCGCCGCATGCTTGCCTTCTCGCGTCAGCAGACGCTGCAGAACAAGGAACTGACCGTCAACGATCTGGTTTTCAGCATGAAAGACATGCTGACCCAGGCGCTAACGGCGATCGTCACGCTGAAGATCATGCCCGGCGAGGAAGTCTGGCCCGTCAAGGCCGACAAGACAATGCTTGAGACGGCAATCCTCAATCTCGCCATCAATGCCCGTGACGCCATGCAGCCCAAGGGCGGCGACCTCATCATCGAGACCGCCAACAAAACCCTCACCAATGAGTATTGCAAGGACTACGAGGATCTCATTCCAGGCGACTATGTGGAAATTGCCGTCACCGACACAGGCTCGGGCATCGCGCCGGAAAATATCGAGAAGGTCTTCCAGCCCTTCTTCACCACCAAGGGGCCTGAAAAAGGTTCGGGCCTCGGCCTCTCCATGATTTACGGCTTCGCCAAGCAGTCGGGCGGCCACATCAAGATCTATTCCGAAGTGGGCCATGGCACCACGGTGAAACTCTATCTGCCGCGCCTCAGGCAACGCGCCAAGCCCGCGGCCGAGCAGCCGGTCCAGACCTTGCAGGAAAAACTCAAGCAGGAGATTGGCGCGCCCCAAAAGCTCGAGCCCGCCGAACCGCCCTCCTACGCGTTGCCGGACAAAAAGCAGATCGTCCTGGTTGTCGAGGATAACGAAAGCGTGCGCGAGGTGGCGGCGGCAATGATCGAGGAACTCGGCTACGAAGTCCTCACCGCGCACAACGGTCCAGCAGGCTTCAAGATAATTGAAGAGCGCCGCGACATTGCGCTGGTTCTCTCGGACGTCATCATGGCAGGCGGCATGAACGGGCCGGAACTGGCGGCGAAAGCCATAAAGGTGAGGCCCAAGCTGAAGGTGCTGTTCATGTCGGGCTACGCACCAGGTTCCGTGCGCCTGATGCAGGACATGCCGGACACCATCGAGCTGGTGAACAAGCCTTTCACCCGCAACGACCTCACCGAAAAGGTACGCCGCGCACTGGCGGCGTGACGGACCTTGCGAGGCCTTGGCGCCTCATTCATAGTTGCGCGCTGACCAAGACGCGAGGCGCGCATGAATGCCGTAGCCAAGACTGCCTATTATTGCTGCGGCGTCCGCGCCGCCGACGCCAAATCCGGCAATCCCGTCTGCGGCGACACATTCGCCGAACGCTTCATGACGGAAGAAGGCCGGGCGGCATTCTCGCATTTCGACAAGCCTGAATACCGCGATCCCA
>JAIBJH010000104.1 GCA_020029455.1 Hyphomicrobiales bacterium | reverse complement strand
TTGAATGACGCGCAACCGGCTTTCGACCAGAACAATCGTCCCGTCGTCACCTTCCGCTTCAACCAGAAGGGCGCTTTGCGCTTCGGCAAGCTCACCTCTGAGAACGTCAACAAGCCATTCGCCATCATTCTGGACAATGTGATCCAGAGCTATCCTGTCATCAACGAGCCGATTCTCGGCGGCACAGGACAGATTTCCGGCCAGTTTTCGACCGAAGAGACTGCGAACCTCGCCATCGTGCTGCGCTCCGGCGCGCTGCCTGCAAAACTTACCATTGTTGAGGAACGCACCGTGGGCCCAAGCCTTGGCGCCGATTCCGTTCGGGCCGGCTTCATTGCCTGCGTCATTGGCCTCGTGGGCGTCATGGCCTTCATGTTTGTTCCTTACGGCTTCTTCGGCCTTGTCGCCAACATCGCGCTGCTAGCTAACCTGTTGCTGCTCATCGCCGCCATGTCCTTCTTTGGCTTTACGCTGACTCTGCCGGGCATCGCGGGCATCCTGCTCACACTCGGCATGGCGGTTGACTCCAACGTGCTGATCTATGAGCGCATCCGTGAGGAATGGCGCAATGGCCGCACCGCGCTCTCGGCCATCGAGACCGGCTTCAAGGCGGCGCTCGGCACGGTGCTTGACGCCAACATCACCACGCTGATCGCCGCCGTCGTTCTCTTCGGCATCGGTTCAGGCCCGGTGCGCGGCTTTGCCGTCACGCTCGCCATCGGCATCTTCACCACCATGTTCACTGCATTCACCATCACCCGCATGATTGTCGCCCTCTGGGTGAAACGTAGCAGGCCCAAGGAGATCAATCTCTGATGCGCTGGAAACCACTACGGCTGGTGCCGGACGGCACCAACTATCCCTTCGTGTATTGGAGCCGCTTTGGCTATTTCCTCTCGGGCATTCTTTGCACACTTTCGGTTCTGCTCTTTGTCTTTCAAGGCTTGAACTACGGCATCGATTTCAAGGGCGGCTCCGTCATCACCATCAGGACGCAAGGTCCAGCGGACGTGGACAGCCTGCGTTCACAGCTAGGCAGCCTTGGCCTCGGTGACGTTGAAATCCAGGGATTTGGAGGACCGTCCGACGTCCTGATCCGGCTTGAAGCTCAGACCGGTGGCGAGCAGGCCGAGCTTGCGGCCCAGCAGACGGTGAAACAGGCGCTCGGCAACACGGTTGAGGTGCGTAGCGTCGAGACTGTGGGACCGAAGGTTTCCAACGAACTCACCGAACAGGCCATTCTGGCCGTGCTCGTCTCCATCATCGGCGTGCTTATCTATCTCTGGGCGCGTTTCGAATGGCAGTTTGCCACCGGCGCGGTCATCTCACTTTTGCATGACGTGCTCTTGTCCATCGGCCTGTTCTCGCTCATCGGGCTGGAGTTCAACCTGAACATCATCGCGGCGATCTTGACCATCATCGGCTATTCGCTCAACGACACGGTGGTGAACTTCGACCGCGTGCGTGAGTTCATGCGCAAGTACAAGACCATGAACTTCGCCGACCTCTTGGACTTCTCCATCAACTCCGTCCTGCCGCGCACGCTGCTGACTTCGGTTTGCACCCTGATTGCGCTGGGTTCGCTCTACATCTTTGGCGGCGAAGTCATCCGCGGCTTCACCTTCGCCATGATCTGGGGCGTTTTCGTCGGCACCTATTCCTCGGTCTTCGTCGCCGTGCCGCTGCTTCTCATCTTTGGGCTCAAGCGTGAATCCGCGCGGGCTGCCGAACGGGCGGAGGCGGCCCTGCGTCCTTGATGGACGGCAAGCACCTTCCGGGGCAGCATTCGATCGAAAAATTCGGCAATGGCGGCTTCAGCTTCGGCGGCATGTCACACCGCGGCTCGTTGCTGATATTGCCAAGCGGCATGCGCGCCTTGTCCGCGAGCACCATTGAAGACTTAACCTCTTCACAGTTGCATGAACTTGCGACTGAGAAGGATCTTGTTGATTTCTTGCTTATAGGAACCGGCGTGGCGATGAAGCGGCTTCCGAAGACTCTGGCTGATTGGTTTTCCACCCATGCAGTCCACCATGATACCATGTCGACATCCGCCGCCGTCAGCACATACAATGTGTTGCTGGCGGAAGAGCGGCGGGTTGCGGCCATCCTGATCGCCGTGGAGTAAGATGGCGGACGAAGTCACAGGCATTCTCCGGCAATGGGACAGGCCCCGCTACCTTGCGATGCTTTTCGCACCCGATGGGAAACGCAGTGCGTTAATGACGCTGCACGCCTTCAGCGCCGAAGTCTGCCGCATTCCTCTTGTCGCCAGCGATCCGCAGGTCGGCCTGATCCGCCTGCAATGGTGGCGCGATACCCTTGAGACCATCGGCAAAGGCGAGGCTCAGGTGCATCCTGTGGCAATTGCGTTGGCCGAAGCCATCTCGCTCCATCATCTGCCTGTGAAGCCGCTGCTGGACTTGATGGATGCTCATGAGCACGACCTCTATGCCGATCCCATACCGGATGTCGTGTCGCTGGAGGAATATCTCGGCACGACATCATCAGTCTTGATCCAGCTCTCGGCGTTGATCCTTGATCCCGCTTCTGCTCCAGGTGTTGCGGAAACTGCAGGCTGTGCGGGCGTGGCCTATGGTCTTGCGCAGATTGTCAGTGATCCAAAGCGCCATGCCAATCTTGTTCCGGTGGGCGAGAGTTTAACATCTCTCACTGAACGCGCCCACAAGCGCCTCGCTGAAGCAAGAGCGGTTCAAGTGCCACTGCACCTTCTCCCGGCATTCCTCCACGTCTCTTTGGCTGAGTTGTTTCTCGCAAAGCCCGGCAACACACCATCCCCATGGCGCATGCAGTGGCACCTCTGGCGTGCCGCGCGGCGGGAAGCGTTCTAACTCGCCATCGCCAATGGCGTTGCAAACCATGCCTTGAAATCGGCGAGCGCTCGCGCGGTGTATGCCTTCTTCCGCGCCACCGCCTTGTCCGCATGTTTGAGCCCGCGCAGCGCTACATCGGGCGGCGGCATCAGCCCGAAATTGATGTTCATGGGCTGGAAGGAAGATTGCCTTCCTTCCGTCGTCGCAATATGTCCGCCGGTGATGTGATTGATCAGTGCCCCATGTGCCGTCGTTGCCGGTGGCACGCTGAACGGCACGCCCAGCCGCTCCGCCGACGCCATCCGCCCTGCCATCAATCCCATGGCGGCGCTCTCCACATAGCCCTCAACGCCGGTGATCTGGCCCGCAAAGCGCAGGCGCGGCATGGCCTTCAATCTCATCAGCTCGTCAAGCACCTTGGGCGAATTGAGAAACGTATTGCGGTGCAGCCCGCCGAGCCGTGCAAATTCCGCATTCTCCAGCCCCGGAATGCTGCGGAACACCCGAACTTGTTCGGCATATTTGAGCTTGGTCTGGAAGCCCACCATGTTGAATAGCGTGCCCAGCGCATTGTCCTGCCGAAGCTGTACAACCGCATAGGCCTTGACCACCGGGTTGTGTGCATTGGTCAGGCCCATGGGCTTCATCGGTCCGTGACGGAGAGTTTCGGGGCCACGCTCGGCCATTACTTCGATGGGCAGGCAGCCGTTGAAATAGGGCGTCGACTTCTCCCATTCCTTGAAGTCGCCCTTGTCGCCCTCATTGAGCGCCCTCACGAAAGCCTCATATTGCTCGCGCGTCATCGGGCAGTTGATGTAGTCCTTGCCCCTGCCGCCAGGCCCCACCTTGTCGTAGCGCGACTGGAACCAGGCAATATCCATGTTGATGGACTCGCGATGCACGATGGGCGCAATGGCATCGAAGAATGCCAGATCATCCTCACCCGTGAGTGCTCGCACAGCTTCTGCGAGAGCAGGCGAGGTGAGGGGGCCTGTCGCCACAATCACACTGTCCCAATCTTCAGGCGGCAGCCCCGCGATTTCTTCGCGCTGGATCGACACCAGCGGATGGCTTGAAAGCCGCGCCGTCACTTCCTGTGAAAAGCCTTCACGGTCCACGGCGAGCGCACCGCCTGCAGGCACCTGATGGCGTCCCGCAACATCCATGATCAGGGAACCGGCGAGCCGCATTTCTTCATGCAGAAGGCCCACGGCATTCGTCTCATGGTCATCGCTGCGGAAGGAGTTGGAACACACCAATTCGGCCAGCCCATCCGTCTTGTGGGCATCTGTTCCGCGCTTGGGCCGCATTTCATGCAGCACCGCCGGAACACCGGCAGAGGCCAGTTGCCAGGCCGCTTCCGAGCCCGCCATGCCGCCGCCAATCACATGAACTGGTTTCATGGCCTGCATTTGCGCCCCGCTATTGCCCCTGTCAAACAACTGAGGCAAAGGAGGCCCAACCTGAAGAGAGTCCCATGCTTTCAGTTTACGGAGCAGAAAAAGGATGCCTGGTCGAGCACGGCGCTGAAGTCAGCGACGAGATGCTCACGACTGCCGTTTGGCTTGACCTTGTGGAGCCCACCCACGAGGAGGAAAGCGCTGTCGAAGCCGCCATCAAGATTGACATCCCGACGCGGGGCGAACTCGCCGAGATCGAGGTCTCAAGCCGCCTCTACCAGGAGGATGGCGCGGCTTTCATGACCGCCAACCTGATCCGCCGCGGCGATGATGAACGGCCGGAATCTTCGCCCGTTACCTTCATCATCAAGGGCCACCAGCTGATCACCGTCCGCTATCATCATCCGCAGGCCTTTCCCGTTTATGTCCGGCAAGCGATGAAGCCGCAATCGACCGCCATGACGGGCTGGGGCATTCTGATCAGTCTTCTCGAAGCCGTGGTGGACCGCGCCGCAGACCATCTGGAACGTGTCAGTTCGATTGTCGAAGACACATCGAAGCAGGTGTTCGACACCTCGTTTGTTGAGCGGAAGAGGAGCCGCAAGCCGCGCCGCAAGCCGAAGAATCTCGAGGAACTGCTCGGCAAGGTCGGCGAGGAGGGAGATTTCAACTCAAAGGTTCGCGAAAGCCTTGTCTCCATCGGGCGCATGGTGGCCTTTGCCCAGGCTGTGATCGACCAAAGCAGACAGGCCAAGGAGATGAAGGAGAATCGCGCCCGCATTAAGATTCTCCAGCGCGACATTCAATCCCTCACCGATCACGCCAGCTTCCTCTCCGGCAAGATCAGCTTCCTGCTCGATGCCGTGCTCGGTATGATCAATATCGAGCAGAGCGGCATCATCAAGATTTTCTCGGTCGCCGCCGTGGTGTTCCTGCCGCCGACGCTCGTCGCCTCGATCTATGGCATGAATTTCCAGTACATGCCGGAACTGCCGTGGCAATATGGCTATCCCTTCGCCATAGGCATGATGATCCTCTCGGCCATTCTCCCCTTCATCTATTTCAAGCGGAAGGGCTGGCTGTGACAGCCGTGCTCTGGGTGGCGGCCGGCGGTGCTGTCGGTTCCGTGGCGCGCTATGGCCTCAATGTTGGCCTGAGCAAACTCCACGACCATCATTTTCCCTGGGGCATCTTCACGGTGAATGTGCTGGGAAGCCTTGCCATGGGCATTCTGGTGGCCCTGTTTGCTCGCAAATGGCCTGACAGCGAAAACCTCCGCCTCGCGCTCACAACGGGCCTGCTCGGCGGTTTCACCACCTTCTCTGCCTTTTCCTATGATGTCGTGGCACTGATGGAGAAGGGCGAGACGGGCACTGCGATCATCTATGCGTTGGCCTCTGTCATCCTTTCGATACTGGCCTGCGCTGCCGGCCTCTGGATTGTGCGGACCTTGATCGTATGAACGAGGTCAAGCGCCACACCGTGGCCGCTGACGAGGAGGGCATGCGGCTCGATCGCTGGTTCAAGATCCACTTCCCGCAAGTCACCTTCGCCTATCTCAACAAGCTGGCGCGCACCGGCCAGGTGAGGGTGGGGACCGCCCGTGCCAAGACGAATACGCGCCTCAAATCCGGCGATGAAATCCGCGTGCCTCCGCTCGCCTTCGACAAACGCCCCGCCGACACGCCCAAGGCCGATGTGAAGCCACTGACCCGCGAGGAGCGCCGCCTTTTCGACAGCATGGTGATCCATGAGGACAAGGACATATTCATCCTCAACAAGCCCTCGGGCTTTGCCGTGCAGGGCGGCACGAAGACCCACCATCATCTCGACGGTTTGCTGATGGGGCTCGGCAAGGAATTGGGCGAGCGGCCCTTGCTGGTCCACCGCTTGGATCGCGATACATCGGGTGTGATCGTTATTGCCAAGCGCCGCGCTGTAGCAGCGTCACTCGGAATGCTATTCGCCACCCGCAACGTCAAGAAAACCTATTGGGCCGTGGTCAAAGGCGTGCCCAAGCCGCAGCAGGGCCGCATCGATGTGCCGCTGATCAAGGCAAGGGTTCTGGAAGGCGACCGCATGCGCGCTTCCCGTGAAGGAGAAGAGGAAGACGAACAACACGCCGTCACGCAGTATGCGGTGATTGACAAGGCGGGGCAGGTGGCCAGTTGGCTTTCTTTGCAACCCACGACGGGCCGCCAGCATCAGCTTCGCGCCCACGCGGCCCATATCGGAACGCCAATCTTCGGTGACAATAAATATGGCGGCGACGAAGGCTTGCCAGAAGGCGTCACAAACCGCTTGCACCTGCATGCGCGCCGCATCGTCTTCCCCCATCCGCGCGGCGGCACGGTTGACATTTCCGCGCCCCTGCCGGAGCACATGCTCGCCACTTTCGAAATGCTGGGCTTTGATGCCAATCGCTATGACAAAGACTGAGACGGAACAGGAGCGCCTGGAACGGCTGATGAAGGACCGCATCGAGCGGCCCTTGCCAAAACGCTTCTACAAAGATGTGCAAGTCTCTGAAGAGAATCGCATTCTGCTGGATGGCCGCGGCGTGAAGACGCCACTCAAGGCGACGCTGCAATTGCCCAATCGCAGACTCGCCGAAGCCGTTGCTGCGGAATGGGCAGCACAAACGGAGGTGATCAACCCGGCTCTGATGCCACTCACCAAGCTGGCCAACACAGCCATTGACCGCGCCACCAGTGAGCGCCCGCATGTTGTGAATGAAATCGTCCAGTACGCTGGTTCGGACCTTGTTCTTTACCGCGCTGACAAGCCGGAGAAGCTCGTCGCTCTACAACAGCAGCATTGGGATCCGGCTCTCGCTTGGGCGCAGACGACGCTCGATGCAAAATTTGAATCAATCGCTGGCGTTGTTCACAAAATGCAGGATGAAAGTGCATTGACCGCGCTTCGTGTTGCGGTGGAAAACAAGGGTGCTTGGCGTCTCACCGCGCTCTATCTGCTGACCACGCTGACCGGCTCGGCCCTTCTGGCGCTCATGCTGGAACAGAATGCCGCCACGCCGGATACAATTTGGTCCGCTGCCCATGTGGATGAGGATTTTCAGGTGAGCCAGTGGGGCGAGGACTGGGAGGCAAAACTCCGCCGTGACTCCCGCCGCCGCGACTTCGACGGACTGGTGCAATTCATTTCACTCTTGGACTGAGACCAGCAACGGCTACTTCATCACCGGTATTTCGATGTCCAGTCCTGCGCGAAGCGGGGATTTGTTGAGGACCATGATTTGGACCCCTACACCAGGCTTTCCCGAAGGAGTGTCGCCAGACAAGATTTCGGCCATGGCACCCCAGTCGGCCAGATCCATCACAATCTTCGCTCCGTTGCTCTCGCCGGAAAACGTCCACACTTCTGAATAGTCCGAAACATTGCCCTTCCGGGCGTCGTCAAAGGCAACCTCGGGCAAGCAGTCCCGCACCTTTTTCGCGATAGACTCATAGTCCGCCGCTGCCTCTGCAAATGTCGCTTCCCAAGAGATGAGGCAGCGATAGTCAGGCGGCAACTCCTCGCCATTGGCATTATCCACGTGTCGCCTGACCACCAAGCTGCAGCCTTCTTCCTTGGCTTTCCCGGTGACGTTGAGCTCCAGAGTGCCTTTGAAGGAAATACCGTCACTGGATCCTTCCAATTCATCGCCCTTGAAGGCCCTGAACTCATCATCCTTGGCGGCAAGAATTTTTTGGAGCCAGGGACAAGTCTTCTCTGCCAATGCGGGGACAGGAAGGAGTAGGCCGCAGCACAATGCGGCACATAGAACACGAAAGGAGTACTTGCTCTTGGGCATGATTCACCTCGCAGTTGCACCCTAGCTATTCGCTCGCGTCAGTCAACATGCCCCCGGGGACAGGCCGTTTGCTCGATTGGTTCATTTCCTGACTCTGTTGGGTTAGTATGGCTCATGCCCCATGACGACCACGATCACCACCACCACGAAGGCTCGGAGCTTTCACCCATCGCACTTCGCGTGAAGGCGTTGGAGTCACTTCTCACGGAAAAGGGCTTCATCGAACCCGCCGCCGTCGATGCCATTATCGAGACCTATGAAAAGAAGATTGGCCCTCGCAACGGCGCCCGCGTTGTTGCGCGCGCCTGGACAGACCCGGCTTTCGCCGATTGGCTGAAGCGGGATGCAACGGCCGCCATTGCTTCGTTGGGTTATGCCGGCAGGCAGGGCGAGCATATGGTGGCGCTGTTCAACACGCCGGCGCTGCACAACATGGTCG
>JAIBJH010000103.1 GCA_020029455.1 Hyphomicrobiales bacterium | reverse complement strand
GCCAGCGAAGGGATCTTTAGCCGTGCTGCAAGGTTTTTGCAGATTTGGGTGCGTGCCGCCATTGTCGATGATCTGGGATCCCTCGATGCAGATCTTGTCGGTCTTGATGGTTGTGCCAGAATTGAAGATTGCGGCGGGATTGGCTTTCGACTTGACGTGAACTTCACATCCGTCCGCTTCTACATTCGCGCCACTGTTGACCAGGAAGGACTGCGCCGCTGACGGTGCAAGCGTCATGATGCAGGCGCTGCTCACCGGTTCGCCAGGGCTTGCCACGGCGGTGGCGGTAGCTGTGATTTGGAGATCGTCAAAACCGAATAAACTTGTATAGGTGGAGCGAATTGTTGCGTCGGCATCGCAGCGCACTTCAACAGTGCCCGTATCGCCGCATTCCCTGGAAACAGTCAGAAACTTGCTCTCGTCGACATTTGCATCAAAGAATTTTTCCGCAGCCTCCACGTAGCCGCTGTCCGCGGCAGCACCCGCAAGAGCGGCGGCGTCAACGGCGGCCTGCAGTGTGGCAAGGGCTTGCCCCTGGCGAATATAATCAACCGCCACACCAGCAGCGGCGAACAGGGGGATTGCCGCGATCGCGGCGATCACTGAGGTATTGCCGGCGTTGGTCTTGAGATAGTGCCAGAAGTCGTGTGTCATTACCCGCTCGCGTTTGAAGTAGACAAATTTTGGATACGGGCAACCTCTTAAAGAGCGATGACTCGTTCTCTGCAATTCTTAACTGCCGGCAGTTGCCCAAATTGAAGGCACATGCGATGGGAGATCGACCATGAAACGAATAAGAATATTTACTCTATGCTGCTTGCTTCAGGCTGTAGTTGCGACGAGCTGGAGCGCCCCTGTTCCAGTTCTTCAACCTCAGGAAAAGTGGCTCGCTGTTGCCTCAACCAAAGACATCGACACGGCGAAAGGCATTGCGAATTACTATGCATGGAAGGGCGCCCGCGTCATGGCGGCGAAGGAAGGCTGGCTCGCGGTTGTGCTGGGACCTTTCAAGGCAGAGACAGTTGATCAGGTGAAGGCAATGGAGCCGAACCTGGCGGAAGACCTTCCGAAGGATGCTTTGCTTTCCTCTGGCAGCAAGTATCTGGAACAGGTCTGGTATCAAGTACCTTTAGATGGTTCAAGCGGGCCTCTTTCTGAATATGCCCCTAACAAGCCGGCGCATTTCTCGTCCGGAAACCTGAGTGTGGACGTCACTGTGTCCGGTGATGAAGACAATCCCGGGCCGACTGCAATCAAGAGCACGCAGAATGGGCAGACAACTTTCACATTTTCAACGCCTGCGGATTTCGCCATCACCGGCAGCAATGCGGGCCTGCTGCGCCTTGATCCCACAACCGATGATCCGCAGGTGGTGGTGACGCGCTTCACCGGCGGCGCACACTGCTGCACCATGACCTGGATCATCACCAAGCCCAAGGGCGCGGCCTCATGGACCATGATTGAAGGCCAGATGCTGGATGGTGGCGGCTATAGTTACGAGGATGTTGATGGCGACGGCACCTTGGAAATGGTGAACGTGGATAACAGTTTCCTCTATGCCTTCGAATCCTATGCGGGGTCTTTCAGCGTCCAGCGCTACAACCAGCTGCGTGGCGGCGGCATTTCCGACATCACCAACACGCCTGCCATGCGGCCTTTTCTGAAACAGCAGCTGGCGTGGCTCGACTTCAATGCCAAGCTTCATCCCGAGATTTGGAAGGCCAACGGCTTCCTTGCGGCCTGGGTGGCGAACAAGAATATTTTAGGCGAAGGTGAAGAAGCTTGGTCCAAGATGGAGAAAAATTTCGAGACCGACAACTCCTTCGGCCCCCAGGAATGCACCAGCGGCCAAAAGGTTGAGGACTGCCCGTTCGAAAACCTGAAGCCCATCCCGTTCCCCAGGGGCTTGGCGCAATTTCTGCAGGACAAGGATTATGGCCCGCTACCCGCAGCAGCACAGGCCCTGTTGAAATAGCCCCCTCCATCGGTCGGATTGCCGCGCCCGAAGGCTCCCGCTAGGGTTTTGCCATGTTCAAGAAGATCCTGATCGCCAACCGGGGCGAAATTGCCTGCCGCATCATCGAGACCGCCCGCAAGATGGGCATCAAGGCGGTTGCTGTCTATTCGGAGGCCGATGCCCGTGCTCTCCATGTGGACATGGCCGATGAAACCATTGCCATCGGCAAGCCCGCCGCCGGTGAATCTTATCTTGTCATCGCGAAAATCATAGAAGCCTGCAAGCGAACGGGCGCGGAGGCCGTCCATCCGGGTTACGGTTTTCTCTCGGAACGCTCGGCCTTTCCGAAGGCACTGGCAGAAAACGGCATCATCTTCATCGGCCCCAACGCGCACGCCATCGACGCGATGGGCGACAAGATCGAAAGCAAGCGCGCTGCGGCGGCAGCCCGCGTTTCAACCGTGCCCGGCCATATGGGCATCATCGAAAGTGCCGATGAGGCGGTGATGATCGCCGATGAGATAGGCTATCCGGTGATGATCAAGGCCTCCGCTGGCGGCGGCGGCAAGGGCATGCGGATTGCATACTCCGCACCCGAATGCCGCGAGGGCTTCCAATTGGCGAAAGCCGAAGCCAAGGCCTCTTTCGGTGATGATCGTGTCTTCATCGAGAAATTCATCACCAACCCGCGTCACATCGAAATCCAGGTGCTGGGCGACAAGCATGGCAACGTCATCTATCTGGGTGAACGCGAATGTTCGATCCAGCGCCGCAACCAGAAAGTCATCGAGGAAGCGCCGTCGCCCCTGCTATCCGAGAAGACGCGCAAGGCCATGGGTGAGCAGGCCGTGGCACTGGCCAAAGCTGTCCACTACGACAGCGCCGGCACGGTGGAATTCGTGGCGGGCCAGGATCAGAGCTTCTATTTTCTTGAGATGAATACCAGGCTCCAGGTGGAGCATCCGGTGACTGAACTTGTGACCGGCATCGATCTTGTGGAGCAGATGATCCGGGTGGCCGCTGGCGAGAAACTCAGTATTGCCCAGAAGGACGTGAAGCTCAGCGGCTGGGCCGTTGAAAGCCGCATCTATGCCGAAGATCCTTATCGCAACTTCCTGCCCTCGACGGGACGGCTCGTGACCTATCGTCCACCAGCTGAGAAGAAGGAAAATGGCGTCACCGTGCGCAACGACACAGGTGTCTTCGAGGGCGGCGAGATATCGATCTGGTATGATCCGATGATTGCCAAGCTCTGCACCCATGCACCGACGCGCGCCGCGGCCATCTCCGCCATGTCGGACGCGCTGGATAGTTTCGTGATCAGCGGCATCCAGCACAACATTCCTTTCCTTTCCGCCATCATGGAAAACCCGCGCTGGAAATCCAGTGCTTTGTCTACTGGTTTCATCGCCGAGGAATTTCCGGATGGCTTCAAGGGCGCCGAGCTGAACGAAGACGTGGCAGGCAAACTTGCGCGCGTTGCGGTTGTTCTCGATCACGTTGAGAACACCCGCAAGCGCGCCATCTCCGGCCGGATGAATGGCCGCACGGTGCCGTTCGAGAACGCACGGCATGTAAACTTGGGTACGCATTGGATCCGGCAGGAAGTCACCGCCGAAATTGCGAATGCCGCTCAGTCCTGCGGCTGGCTGCCTGGAGATTTGCTCGTCTCCATTGACGGCATGAAAGTGCAAGTGCGCTCCATCCTCAACGGCTATCGCCTGTCCTGGCGCGGCGTTGCGGCTGATGTCTCAGTCTACACCACCCGCGAAGCCGAATTGGCAAAACTCATGCCGGAGAAGAAGGCGGCTGATACATCCAAGGCGCTGCATTGCCCCATGCCGGGTCTCGTCATTTCGCTTGCCGTGAAAGAAGGTCAGGAGGTCAAGGCAGGAGAGCCGTTGGCCATCGTTGAGGCCATGAAGATGCAGAACATCCTGCGGGCCGAGCGCGACGTCACCGTCAAGAAACTTAACGCCAAGCCGGGCGATAGCCTCGGCGTCGATGCGGTGATCATGGAGTTTGCTTGATACACCCCCTCCGTCGCTTCGCGACACCTCCCCAGCAAAGCTGAGGGAGGGTGATCACGCTCCCCCAACTTGTTGGGGGAGCTGTCCGAAGGACTGAGGGGGTGTGACAGGCGCGAAGATCTCTTCAAAGTGCCGGAGCAGGGCGGCGTCTATGTCCGCCATGTTGGCCTTCACGCCGAGCTTCTCGAAACTCGTAACACCATGATCCAACACACCACACGGCACGATGCCATCATAATGTGAAATATCGGGCGACACATTGATGGCAAGGCCGTGGTAGCTAACGCCGCGCCGCACCCGAATGCCGATGGCTGCAACTTTGTCTTCGCCAGAACCATGCCGCACCCACACGCCCACACGATCCTCGCGCACCTCGCCGGCGATTCCGAAATCGGCCAGTGTCGCAATGATGAGCCGTTCCAGCCCCGCAACAAAGGCGCGCACATCGCCGCCGCGTTTCTTGATGTCCAGCATCACATAGGCCACGCGCTGGCCCGGCCCATGATAGGTATATTGCCCGCCGCGTCCCGTGTGGAACACTGGAAACATGTTTGCATCAACAAGGTCTGCAGGTTTCGCTGAAGTCCCCGCAGTGTAAATGGGCGGATGCTCGACGAGCCACAAGAGTTCCGTGGCACGGCCCTCCGCAATAGCGGCAGCCTCTGCCTCCATGCGCAACACAGCGGCCTCATAGCCCGCCAAACCGCTCGCCACCTCGAGGCGAACGGAATCGGATAAACGCAAGCTCTTTGTCAGTGATGCACGGAGCGCCATTTCCACAGGCTTTTCCTCTGTTCGACAGGCAAGGGCAAGTAGGCTAGCATTCCCATCATGGAAGCATTCTTCGTCCTTGCGATTCTCATTTTCCTGGCCGGGCCGGTTCTCGCGGTCATAGCCTTGGTCAAAATTTCCAATGTGGAGATGGCAGTCCGCAGATTGAAGGCCGAGCTTGAGGTGCGACCGGTGGCGGCGGCGGAACCGCAACCCGCCCCGGCGGAACCGCAGCTCGCTCGGGCTCCAGCGCCAAAAAAGAGGAAAGCCAAGGAAACCCTAGCGATGCTGGCGACAGCCGCGACCGTCATGGACAAGGTCGCATCACAGCCTCTTCCCAAGGCGGAACCGGCCCCCAGGGCACCGCCACGCGATGTCGAGAACGCTTTGGCTTCGCGCTGGTTTGTTTGGGCCGGTGGCATCGCCGTGGCGCTGGGTGGCCTGCTCTTTGTGAAATATGCCCATGATGCGGGTCTCATTCCGCCTTTGGCGCGCGTTATCGTCGGGCTCATTGCGGCGGCGGCTCTGGTCTATGCCGGTGAGTGGGCAAGGAAGCAGGGCGGGGAACTGGCGAAGGGTTATATCCCCGCAGCACTCTCTGCTGCGGGCCTCGTCATCGCCTTTGGCGTGCTTTACGCAGCATATGCGCTCTATGGCATTTTGAGTCCGGCGGTTTGTTTCCCGTTGCTGGTGGCTGTGGGCCTTGCTGCGCTTTGGCTGTCGCGCCGTCAGGGACCGCTCATTGCAGCCTTGGGCCTTATCGGCGCTTTTGTGGCGCCCATGCTGGTGCCTTCTGAGAACCCCAGCGCCATCGGCTTCTTCCTCTATCTCGCCGTTATCGTTGCCGCCTCGCTCTATGAACTGCGAGACAGGCCTTGGTGGTGGCTGGGCTATTGCGCCATTGGCGGCGCCTTCATTTGGGCGCTCATGTGGATCAATGGCTTTGGCGTCTCGCCCCTCTGGCCCATTGGCACCTTCGCGCTGTTCCTCGGCGCGGCGGCAACGCTGATCCCCAAGGGCAAGGGCATTCTCGCGCCCGAGATGGGAACGCTTGCTGACCCCGAGAAGATGACACACCCCATGAGCATGGCCGTGGCCGGCATTGTGGCGGGCGCGCTCATGCTTGGATCTTTGACGTGGCAGTCTGGCCACAGCACCATGGCCCTTCTATTCTTCGCCATCGCCATGGCCGCCATCACCGCCTTTGGCTGGCTGCGCGATGGCATGGTCGGCGCGCCTCTTGCAGCTGCGTTGGGCACACTCGTGGTGCTGGCATCATGGCACGATGTGGGCTTCCACGAATTGGCCTTTGATGAGCGCGGCTTCTGGGTAACCGTGCCGGGCCTGATCGAGCCACCACGTTTCCGCAATGCCACTCTGTTTGCGATGGGGGTGTTCACCGCCGTTGGATTGGCAGGCCTGTTCCTCCGCCCCGAGAAGCGGCCATGGGCAGCACTGGCCGCAGGCAGCACTTTTCTTTTCACCTTCCTGGCTTGGGCCCGTGCCGATTTCACCATGGGCGAGACAAGCTGGGCCATTCTTGGTATCGCCTTGGCTGCAGCATTGATCAGCAGCGCGTGGAAGCATTGGCAGGACGCAGCGAAGGCCGCCCCCAATCATCCTGTCGAACTGCTGATGGGTGGTGCAGCGCTGCTTCTGCTCTTCGCCGCAGACCGCCTGTTCGATGGCGTGGCGATGACGCTGGTCGTCGCTGCAATCGCCACGGCCTATGCCTATTCAACGCGCATCTTCACATTGCCGAACGTCGCCGCCATTGCCACCGCCATCGCGGGCTTTGCCGGATTACGCCTGTTCTTCGGCCGCGAATTCTGGGGCGAACCAGCCAATGTCTGGCTCGGCGCCCATTGGGTGCTTTACGGCTATGGCATTCCTGTCGCGCTGTTCTATTGGTCCTCGCGCATTCTCAAGGGCGATGCCTTCGCCCGCTACTGCATGGCCTTTGAAGGGCTGGCGCTTGGCCTTGCCGTCGCGCTCGTTTCGCTGGAACTGCGCGTGCTCATAGGCGGCGGCATCACCCATGACGGCATGAGCCTTCTGGAACTTTCCGCCCATGCCATGGCGTGGCTCGGCGCGGCTTATGGTCTGGCCTATCGCCAGCAGATCTTCTCATCCTTCATTTCATTGTGGGGCGCGCACATCCTGCTGGGCGCATCCAGCCTTGCATTCCTTGCGGCTTTGACGGTGCGCAATCCTGTGATCACCGGTGACGCCGTCGAAGGCAACGTCATCTTCAACAGCCTATGGCTCGCCTATCTCGCACCTGTGCCTGTGCTGGCGTTGATGGCGCGCAAGCTGGAAGGCCTTGGCCTCGCGCGGTTTCGCAATGCACTCGGTGTCTTTGCATTGGTGTTGCTCATCGCCTTTGTCACTCTGCAGGTGAAGCGCTTGTTCCAGGATGTGATCCTCGTTCCAGAATTCGAAAGTCAGGCCGAAAGCTATACCGTCTCGCTTGCCTGGGTGCTGACCGGCATCCTGATCTTCATCGCGGGCCTCCGGCTCGACCGCCAGAACATCCGCTATGGCGGGCTTGCCGTGCTGGTGCTCGCCGTTCTCAAGGTCTTCGCCTTTGACCTCTTTGAACTGGGCGGGCTCTGGCGCATCGCTTCCATCATCGGCCTTGGCCTCTGCCTCATCGGCGTGGGCTGGCTCTACACAAGATTCATCCAGAAGCCGAAACCCGCCACGACATGAGCAAGACCTCGATCGGCCTTTCCGGCGCTGTGCTGAAATACTATCAGGCCCACGCCTACAACGAACCCGCCGTTCTCGCGGAATTGCGCGCCGAGACGGCAACGAAGCTCGGCGGCAACGCCCAGATGCAGATCGCGCCGGAGCAGGGTGCTTTCATGGGAATGATCGCGGGGCTTATGAACGCGCGCACCATCCTCGAGATCGGCACCTTCACCGGCTATTCCTCGCTGGCGATGGCGCTGGGTTCGCAGGCAGCAATCACTGCCGTCGATGTCAGCGAGGAATGGACGGCGATTGCGCGGCGCTATTGGCAGAAGGCCGGCGTTGAAAGTCGCATCACCTTGCGCCTCGATGGTGGCCATGCGGCCATCGCCGATTTGTTGCGAGAGGGCAGGGCGGGCACATTCGATCTCTGCTTCATCGACGCCGACAAGTCCTCCTACGATGCCTACTACGAAGGCGCGCTGAAGCTTCTGCGAGCGGGCGGCCTCGTGATGATCGACAATGTGTTGTGGGACGGCGAGGTGGCCAACCCGAAAAAACGCGACGCCGACACGCTGGCGCTCAAGGCCCTCAACACCAAGATCAAGGCCGATGCCCGCGTGACGCTAGCCATGCTGCCTCTGGCCGATGGATTGACATTGGCGCGGAAAATCTAGGCGCGGCTTCGCCCTTGTTCACCGGGCAACTCCCGATGGAAGAGGTGGGGGTAGGGCATGGTCTATGGCGGCATGGTGGTCTCGTGGGGAGAAAGTGGAGGAGAATGCCTGTTCATGGCTTCAAACCTCGAGAATTCTCAGGATAAAGAAAGGTGGCTGAAGCCACGACATCACCCACGCCCGCCGCCTTGCGGCGGATAAGCGTGTGGCGGCTCTTTCGAGCAGGCGCAAGGATTTTGGCCGCACAGCAGCGCATGGAGCGGAAGGAAACGCAGGCACCCTTGGCGCCTTGCATAGGTGTCTCCTTCTCGGTCTCCAGCCTATCTGATCGGCGGGGGGCCTTCAGCCTGGCCCCTTGTGGG
>JAIBJH010000009.1 GCA_020029455.1 Hyphomicrobiales bacterium | reverse complement strand
TTGCAGATGGAAAGAGTGCGGCCGGTGAACGCAGCAGGCCATTCTTCAGCAAATTTGAGGTGAAGTCCTATGCAGGATAGCCGCTTGAAGGCAAAGACGGGCGCCCGCCCAGAAGACTTGCGGCAAACTGGCATGGCACAAACCATCCTGAACAGTGTGCACCGGCTCAAGCAGGTGTTGGATGAAGAAAACCGTCTGTTGGAAGGCGGCAAGTCAGCCGATCACCAGCCGTTCATAGATAAGAAAAACCAGATCTTGCGCGAACTTCTCGCACTTCAGAGTATGAACATCAGCCTTTCGGAAATGCCGGAAATTAAAAGTGCGTTGCAGGAGGTTCGTCCCCTTGTGGACAGGAACCACAGTCTGCTCTTGGCACATACTGCGGCGCTTTCTGACATCACCGGGCTTCTCGCGGCCGCCGCCGCCCAGGACGAATCGGATGGGACATATTCGCGTTATGGCGATGCGCCCTAACTTAGCATGTTAAGATATCTTGCAGCGGGCCTCGTAGGTTGTGTTGCCGTTGTGGCGGGAACTTGGCTTGGCGCTTTCCTCATGGCGCCGGGCGCGCCAAGCGAGGAAGCTGAAGGCGAACCTGAATTCAGCCAGGTGTCCAGCGATGTCAACGGCGTTCCTATTCTTCAGAACGGTCAAGTGGTTGGCTATTTCGTCATCAAGGTGTCTTCGGTCATTGACCGTAATTCGGTCCACTGGCCTGTTGAAGACTTGAAGCCCCCGCTGATGGACGCAGCCATCAGGGCGGTTGCGGATTTTGCCACCAATGGCATTCAGCAGATCAACTCCGTGCAAATGAAGTCATTGACCAACGCGATATTGGCGAATGCCGCCGCCAACATCGGTCAGGATGCTGTCAAGGCGGTGCATGTTGAGCAATTCAACTATGTCACCAAGGCGGAAGTCCGCGAGAACCTGTTCAAGGTGAACTAGCCCCATGAAGGTGAGCGGCGCCAACCCTGTTCACGCTCTTTTCGCCATCCTGCGCCAGCGCGTCCAAAGCGTGCAGAAATTGCCCGGGGCGCCACTGCGTCCGGAAGCGCTGCAGCAAGCAAGAGACGCCATCCAGACAGCCAGGTCTCTCGGCACGGCGGAAGAAGCCACCAAGACTGATTCTCCTGTTGTCACGCCGAATGATGACGCGATGGCGGTTGCCATGGCGAGGCTGCGTTCGAACATATCTTTTGCAGCAGCGGACGGCGTCAACAAACTCAGCCAGCTTGAGAGCGGGCGAAGCTGGGAACTTGCATCGCTTGATGCCCCGGCTTCGCAACCACCTCCAAAATCAGGCCCACACACCATTCATGTCGAAGGTGCTACGCGCTTTACGCCGAGTCCGGTCGACATCAGTGAAGCCATGGATATTTTGGCGGCGCTCAACAGCAGACCGCAGCTCTATGGCAGCCAGCTTCGGCAATAGGCCAAAACCGATATAGGATGGAAGCAGATCGCCGGCCGTGCCGCGACCATATTCCTCGGCGTATCGATACTTATTGTTGTGCTGTCAGCACTCTAGCGCTTCGGACGAGCAAGTGGAATCACTTGCGAAGTGAAAGTTGCGCCAGACTCAAAGTTCTACAGCAGCTTTTCGAGACTTTCGATTTCATCGCGGCGCTCTTTCAGCCGCTGCAGGATTGCCTCGCGCGCTTCTTCGGGCAGGCTGTTGAGGCCCATTGTGCCATGACGCTTGAAGAGAGTCCGGATCATCTTCAACGACAAATCAAACCGGCGCAGGAACTTGATAACCTTGAGGCGCTCCGTGTCCTTCTTGTCATAAACCCGGTACCTGCCGAGGCGGCGCGGCATGATCAGGCCGGCATGTTCATAATAACGAATTGTCTTGGGCTCGAGACCCACCAATTCCTGCAAGTCGCCAATGAGATAGTACTCGCCAAGTGGGATTTCTCCCGCTTCGAATGACCCGTCCATTTCGCCCCCATGAAACCAATAGAATCACTTCGCTTGAGCACTCAATTGGCGCTCACCCTACCTGCCTGTCCGCCCCACCCATTTATGTAACTTTTTTCTGATATATTACTCTCCTGTAACATAATGCGTGCTGGGTGCAATACACTCCAGGTACTCAAGCAGTGCTTGGTATAACATAGCCAGAAGCATAGTATTAATTACGCCAAATCAATGGCTTATATTTGTTAAAAGCTATGGGAGACTGCGGCTGCGCAGCATCGGGACCCATTGGGTGCGACAAGTCGCACCAGGACGTAAATCCCTTATTTTAATCTCCTCACGTCGATGAGATGAATGAACCTACTTGAGGTAAGTAAAGCAACCAGGAATTGATCCATTCAGAAGAGACCGATCCTCGGTTCACCATGTATGGAATATTTTCTCCGAACGAATTGAATCAAATTGAAATTGTGCGTCGCTTTGATGCAATTTGCAGCGAGGCAACCAGGTGCGGAAGACGAGCGAAGCAGAAATGGACGGGAGAGTTATCTGGTATGCCGGGACGGATGATTGCCGCTGCAAGGATTGCAGAGGCCATGGGACAGCAGATCCATGAATTCAAATCGCATTTGCCACACTTGCTGACACTGGGATTTCCATTGCCTGTGGATCCTGATCAGGATCTCTGGCACATCGATGAACTTCTGGATTGGGTTGCGAGACAACAAGAATTGAATATTCGCCTGTTGCAGTCACTTCTCGCTGATGGCTGAGCGGTGCTATGCGGCAGCGGCATGCGCTGCCGCAGCATCATCGGTTCAGGCGGCGAACAGGCATTCGCCTTTCGGAACACCGAAAATCAGGTTGGATCGGTCACAATCTCCTTGAGCTTGTTGATGCCAAGGACATCAAGCGTCAGTTTTTCGTAGAATGTCTCACTGGTGCCACGCCGCATCTTGTGGAGGAAGTATCTTTCGAAGGCGACCTTGGCGCCATGCACCCACTTGCCGGAGGACGACCAGTTGACATTGCGCGGCGGAATTTGCGGCTGGGCCACGAAGGCCACGCCGGAATCGCCAAAGTCGGCAAGACAAACCGCATTCCATGATGCCTGATGTCGTGGCTCTTCTCCACGCAAGAGCAGGCCAATGTTTTCGGCAGTGGCCGTCACCATGGATTCAATCATGAAGCCCGTCTTCGGCACACCGCAGGGTACAGGCGTCGGTCCCGTCGGCGGAATGGCCACGCACACGCCAACTGCAAAGATGTTCTTGTACTTTGGATTGCGCTGATGTTTATCGACTAGAGTGAAGCCACGGGGGTTTGAGAGCCCGTGAATGCCGCGCAACGGTGCAATACCGCGGAATGCAGGCAGCATCATGGAAAAGCCGAAAGGCAGTTCCATTTCACCTTTGACCGTGCCGTCATCGCCGACTTGTTCAACCGTCAACTTTCCGGCTTCAACTTTCTTGACGCGCGAACTCGTCATCCACTTGATGTGGTGCTGGCGCATCTCGCTTTCGAGAAGGCCCTTGGTGTCGCCCACGCCATCGAGGCCGAGATGGCCGATATATGGTTCGGCCGTGACGAAAGTCATGGGCACCTTGTCGCGAATGCGGCGGCGGCGCAGTTCGGTTTCGACGATGAACATGAATTCATAGGCTGGCCCGAAGCAGGAGGCGCCCTGCACAGCGCCCATGACGATGGGTCCGGGGTTCTTGCAGAATTCCTCGAAAGCAACGGCGGCCTTTTGCGCATGAGACACATGGCAGATGGATTGCGTGTGGCCGTCGGGGCCAAGGCCCGGAATTTCATCGAAGGCCAGCTCAGGACCCGTGGCAATGACAAGGTAGTCGTAGCTGACGGACGTGCCGTCTGCGAGTTCGATGGTGTTATGTTCAGGATCAAGCTTCGTTGCGGCGGAAGGCTTGAAGTCGATGCCTTTCTTGGCGAGCACGGGCGCCAGGTCAATCTCGATGTCCGCGGGCTTTCGCCAGTTGACAGCCACCCAGGGATTGGAGGGCACGAAGTGATACTTTGGATCCTTGGTGATGACGGTGAGCTTGTCGCCAGGGCGCAACTTCTCCTTTAATTCATATGCCATGATCGAGCCGCCAAGGCCCGCGCCTAATACAACAACGTGTGACATGTCTTAGTACTCCCTTTCATACCCCTGTGTTTCAATGGCGGGCTGCGGCTTGCGGTAGCGCAGCACCATGTAGATGGCTGGAATAACGAGCACTGTAAGAGCCGTTGATGAGGCAAGCCCGAAGAGTAGCGAGATGGCGAGGCCCTGGAAGATCGGATCAGCTAGGATCACGACAGCGCCGATCATAGCGGCAATGGCGGTCAACAGGATGGGCTTGAAACGGATGGCGCCAGCGGCAAGGAGGACATCGCGCAGATCCGCTCTTTCTGTTTGCGCCTGCTTGACGAAGTCCACGAGCAGGATGGAGTTGCGGACGATGATGCCGGCAAGCGCGATGAAGCCGATCATCGATGTGGCCGTGAAGGCCGCGCCATAGAGCCAATGCCCGAACATGATGCCGATGAAGGTGAGCGGGATCGGTGTCAGAATGACAAGTGGCAGCTTGAATGAACCGAATTGCGCCACCACCAGGATGTATATACCCAGCAATGCCACCATGAAGGCGGCCCCCATGTCACGGAAAGTAACCCAGGTGACTTCCCATTCGCCATCCCAGAGCAGGACCGGCTTTGATGTATCGACGGGCTGACCGTGCAGCGCGATTTCAGGCTTGGGAACGCTCCCCCAATCAATCGCATCCAGTGCCTTACCGACATCGATCATGCCATAGACGGGTGCCTCGAATGCGCCGGCTAATTCACCGAGAACCATTTCAGCTGGCTTGCTATTGTGGCGGAAGATGGGAAAGGACGCTTCCTCACGACTGACAGAGACAACGTCGCCCAGTTCGGCAACGCTTCGGCTGCCGGGCAGGGTGTTGGCGGGAACAGGGGTCGAGAGCAGGGCCTCGCTGATGGCGCGTTCGGACTTCGGAAGTCCGAGAACGATGGCGATCGGCTGGCGGCCGCCACCGCGATGGGAATAGCCGATGGTGTTCTGGCCCAGGAGGCTATGCAGCGCGTCATAGACATCCGCCTCTTCCACTTTGTGGTATTCGAGATTGTCCTGGTCGATCACGATGCGCTGGCGCGGCGCTCTCTCGCCGAAGCTGTCATCAATGTCGACAATGAAGGGAACGCTGGCGAAAGCCTGCCTCACCTTCTCGGCCACGGCGCGGCGTGTTTCCGCATCGGGGCCATAGATTTCCGCAAGAAGTGTCGAGAGAACAGGCGGGCCTGGCGGAGGCTCCACGACCTTGAGTGAGGTGCCTACCGGCAGAGCGAGCGACTTCAGCCTCGCGCGCAGCTCAAGGGCGATCTCATGGCTCGTGCGCTCGCGCTCCGACTTGGACTTCAGTGTCAATTGCAGGTCGCCCAGTTCTGGCGACTGCCGGATATAGTAGTGCCTTACAAGGCCATTGAAATTGAAAGGCGCTGCTGTCCCGGCATAGGTCTGTACGGACTTCGCCTCGGGGATGTCCATGGCCAGTTTGGCGGCGCGCTGCAGAACATTGTTGGTTGCCTCGACTGATGATCCTTCAGGCAAGTCCACGACCACCTGAAGTTCCGACTTGTTGTCAAATGGCAGGAGCTTCACCGTGACGTCCTTGGTGTAGAAGAGCACCAGCGAACCCATCGTCGCGATACCGACAAGAATGAGAAACAGCAGGGACTGTGCCCTTGACTTGAGGATGGGCCGTGCGACAGCCAAGTAGATCCGGCCGAAGCGGCCACCATTGTCTGCGCCGTGATGTACGGCGTGGTTCGCGTTGTGCTCACTGCCTCCGAATTTCATCATCAGCCAGGGTGTCACCATCACGGCCACAAAGAACGAAAAGATCATGGCAGCCGAGGCATTGGCCGGAATGGGGCTCATATAGGGGCCCATGAGACCTGAGACGAAGAGCATGGGGAGCAGTGCAGCTACAACGGTTAGTGTTGCAATGATTGTCGGATTGCCCACTTCCGCCACGGCATCAACTGCGGCTGCAACGCGGCTCCGGCCGTCATTCATGGCCCAGTGGCGCGCGATGTTCTCGATCACAACAATGGCATCATCGACGAGAATACCGATTGAGAAGATGAGGGCGAAGAGGCTGACGCGGTTTAGCGTGTAGCCCATGATGCGCGCTGCAAAGAGCGTGAGCAGTATGGTGACCGGGATGACAATCGCCACGACTAAGGCCTCGCGCCAGCCGATGGCGAGGGCAATCAGCACAACGATTGAAACCGTGGCAAGGCCAAGATGGAAGAGAAGCTCATTGGCTTTCTCGTTGGCGGTCTCGCCATAGTCCCGCGTGACCTGCACATCGAGATCCTCCGGAAGCAGCGTTCCTTTGAGTTCTTCGAGCCGATCGATGATGGATTCGGCAATGACCACGGCGTTGGTGCCGGGGCGCTTGGCCAGTGCAAGCGAAACGGCAGGCACGGGCTCAATGCGATCACCGTCCCGCACGATGTTGCTGACCAGATGTTCGGCATTGCCGGAAGACAGCACGACGCGGGCCACGTCGCGGACATAGACCGGTCTGCCATCGCGCGCCGAGATCAATATATTCGAGATGTCAGATGGGCTCTGCAGCGTCTGGCCTGCAACCGCGGTGATCTGTTTGCCGTCATTTCTCACCTCACCGGCATCGAACGCGCGGTTGGCTCCTCTCACCTTGCTGGCAAGCTGCTGCAGTGTGATGCCATAGAGCGACAACCGTTCTGGATACGGCTCGATGCGGATTTCCTCCGGCTGTTCACCAACAATGTAGGACAGGCCGATGTCGTCCAGTTTCGACAACTCAACTTGCAATTCGCGGGTGATACGGGAAACACCATTGGCATCCCATCTGGCAGCATGTTCTGCCTTGGGCGATAGCGTCACCACAACGATGGCGACATCATCGATGCCGCGTCCTATGATCAGGGGCTCCGGAATGCCGACGGGAATGTGGTCCATGTTGGCGCGGATCTTCTCATGCACCCGGAGGATCGCCGCATCGGAACTGGTGCCGACGAGAAAGCGTGCGGTAACCATGGCGCTATCATCGCGCGTCTGGGAATAGACATGCTCCACCCCATCAATGCTCTTGATGATAGTCTCGAGCGGTTCGGTGACGAGCTTGACTGCGTCCTCCGACTTGAGGCCATCGGCGCGCAGGTGAATATCCACCATGGGAACGGAAATCTGGGGTTCTTCCTCGCGCGGCAGGGTAACAAGGGCCACAATCCCCACAATCAGTGACGCCAACAGGAAGAGGGGTGTCAGCGGCGAGGTGATGAAGGACCGGGTAAGACTGCCGGCGATTCCAAGTTTCATGGGACGATCACCGTGTCGCCGGCTTCCAGCCCCGACATGATTTCGACTTGCGGAATTCCATCGGCTTCGAAGGCCTCACCGATGATCACCGCCACGCTGATGCCGCCCGCAAGCGTGACATAGTCGATGCCGGAGCGGATCGAGATGGCAGATGCCGGTACGCTGAGCACGTTACGTTTTGCAACCGGCACCCACACAAGCGTGCGCTCGCCTACAAAGAAGTCGCCCAATCCCTTCACTTCGACATCGGCGAGCACGCGCCCATTGTCGATCTCAGGATAGACTTTGACGAGCTTTCCGCTGGCTGTGGCCTTGCCCGCGGATGCCGGATCAAGACCGCGCTCGCCCACTAGCACGTCTTCTCCTTCCGTGAGGTGCGCGGCATGGCGCTCAGGCAGTGACAGGCGGATGAAGTAGCCGTTGCTGGCGATGCGGGCGACGGGCTCACCAGGAAGGACAACCGAACCCTGTGTTACGGGTACGGCAAGAACGCGCCCCGAAGCTGGAGCCAGCACGCGACCTTCTGCCGTCTGCTGAACGATGACTGCGCGATCAGACTGCGCGGCACTGAACTGGTTCGACAAGACATCAAATTGCGTCTGCGCCGCATCCACACGGTTCTTAGCGACAACGCCTGTAGCCAGAAGTTTTTCGGCGCGGGCAAGCTCGGTGGCGGCATTGTTCATTTCCGACTCCAGGCCCTTGATGCGCGCGTCAATCGCTTCGAGCTGCAGCGCAAGCTTGTCGTCAATGACGACGGCCAACTCATCGCCAGCGCTCACCGGTGTTCCCTCGGTCACCTTCAGCCCCGTCACGGTTCCGCCAATGCGGGCGCGAGCGATAGAGAGAGTGCGGCTCTGTACCTGGCCGAAAACGGCCTTGAGTTCCGGCTTTTCCTGAAGGAACACAATGGCTTCCCCGGCAATTCCGGCTGAAAGCAGGCCGCCGATCAAATATATGAGCAGTGCAAGGAATGCGCGATTCATTGACAAAATCCGGTTGCAGGCGATATATTCAATATATGCGAATATTAGAAAGAACGCAAGTATGAAGCTCGAAGATCTTCGTGAATCTGCCGACAAGGCCAGTTCATTCCTGAAATCTCTGGCCAATCCGCAAAGACTGCGGATCATGTGCCTGATCATGGAGCAGGAGAGGCCGGTGGGTGAGCTTGCCGATGCGGTCGAACTGAATCAGAGCGCTGTTTCACAGCATCTCGCGCTGTTGCGCCGCGAGGGTCTGCTCAAGACGCGGCGCGATGGCCAGACGATCTATTACCAGCTGGCCGACAGGAACGTGACGAAGTTCTTCGGCCTGCTGGAGGACATGTTCTGCAAGCGCAAATAGCCGGTCAGCGCCTATTTGAAGGCATTGCCCGGCGTGAAACCGATCTTCTTGAAGGCCATGGCGGCAGGGCAAAAGCCGGTGAAGGCGGCCTGGAACATGTTGAGGCCAGCAAAGGCTGTCAGGTAAAGCCAGTAAGGTGAGTGAAGCTGGCTCAATGCCAGCGATCCCAGCACCACCGTTCCGGCAAAGGCAAATACGGCGCGATCAATATTCACGATGCAAACTCCTGTGAAATAAAACAGTATGTTCTTATATAAGAATATACTAATTGATGTCAAGGCAGCTTGTCATTGCATTTTGCTGATAAGAAAATTGTGCACGAAATGTTTGGCGGCTCGGGCACCCCTTTCCCGCCATCTATTCCTTTGTCTCTCCACCGGCTTGCAGCAGGCCGTAATTCTCGATGCCGATGCGCTCGATCAGGGCGAGCTCCGTCTCTAGATGATCGATGTGACCTTCTTCATCTGCAAGAAGCGACTCGAAGAGCTTCTGGCTCACATAGTCTTCCGCTTCGTTGCAGATCTTGCGGGCCTCCACGTAGAGCTTCCGCGCGCTCAATTCGCCCTTGAGATCGCTCTCCAGGACTTCCTTCAATGACTGGCCGATCTGCAGGGGATCAAGTGTCTGGAAATTGGGATAGCCGTCCAATTGGATGATGCGGTCTGCCAGCTTGTCGGCATGCTGCATCTCCTCGATAGATTCTTCGCGCTCATGTTTGGCCAGCTTCTTGAATCCCCAATTCTCCAGAAGCCTGTAGTGCAGCCAATACTGGCTGACGGCCGTCAGTTCATGGCGCAGCGCCTTGTTCAATACGTCGATGACTTTCTTGTCGCCCTTCATGGCTGACGGCCTCCAGTTTGTTCTGCTGCGAATATGCAGCAGGGAGGCGCAGTCTGCAAACATCCGCGCCGGCCATCACATTCTCAAAGGATTGTGCAATAACTGAGGTGACGAGCGGCATGCAGCCAGCACACTGGAACTTGGCGCCGCAGCATTTGAACACTTGCCCAGGCGTGATGACGGCCGGCTCTGGCCGCGTACGCATATCGGCAATGGCTTCTGCAAGCGTGTCGTCGCTCAACACATTGCATTGGCATATGATCATCCGCCGTCGGTCCCTTCGCTACTTGTTGAGGATGAGACCGCCGCTGCGAGTCTTGCGCAGCGTATAGACAGCGCCATTGTGCTCGATGTGGATTTCACTTGATGAAGCAAAGAGGTCGCCGCTGGCATAGCGCGGAATTTGAGCATCCTTTCCAGACACGAGATTTTCTCTTTTTAAATCAGTATTTTGATTATCTTTTTCGGAGTCAGCCATAGCCACGGAACTTCCATTGGAACGTGGCTTCCGGCTTGTTCCTTAAGTTAGCTGAGTCAATTGCTCAGGATTCAAAAATTGTCAAGTAATTTACTCGGATATACTCACCGCTCGCTAGGAGGGCGCGATCAGTTGTGCCCCCGAATTGCTCCGGAATTTTGTCATAGGAATGTCGAAGACATGTTCAAGCAGTTCCGGTGTCAGAGAACTCTCCGGCGGTCCGTCACTGGCGATTGCTCCATCTGCAACGCAGATCACGCGCGTTGCAAAACGTAAGGCGAGGTTCATGTCGTGCACCACGGCGATGGCCCCGAGATTTTCCCCCACCAGGGAACGGACGAGTTTCATGGTGGATAGTTGATGCTTCAGATCAAGGCCGGAGACCGGCTCGTCGAGGAACAGCATTTGAGGCAAGCTGCTGCCGGACGACCAGAGCTGCACCAGCACGCGCGCCAGATGAACGCGCTGTTGTTCCCCGCCGGAGAGCTCCTGCACAATGCGGGGGCCAAAACCCATGATTCCCGCTTCCACCATGGCGCGATTGCAGTGCGAGGCCAAGTCCGCGCGCCGCGCCTTGTCCGGCACGGAGAGCCGCAGCGTCTCATCCACCGTGAAGGGAAAGGCAAGTTGTGTGGATTGCACCAGCACGGCGCGGCGCAGCGCAATATCGCTCTTGTTCCAGGAGCCGAGCAGCCGGCTGTCAAAGAACACCGAACCTGACTGCGCCGTGAGCGCCCCTGCCATGATGGCGAGCAGGGTGCTTTTCCCGGCGCCATTGGGCCCAATGATGGCCACTAGCTCACCTGCGCCAACTTCAAACGAGATACTGTCCAGGATTGTTCTGGCTCCGCGCGAAAAAGTGACGTCCCTGAGCTCAATGAGCGCCATGGTTATGCAAGCCCGCTGGAAAGGCGGCGGTCCCTCAACAGCATCCACAGGAACAATGGTCCGCCGAGGCACGCCGTGACGATGCCGATGGGAAGTTCCGCAGGCGCTGCGGCAATGCGCGAGAATGTGTCTGCGAGCATCACAAGTGTTGCCCCCAGCAGCACCGAAGCCGGAAGGAGAAAGCCATGGGCCGGACCCGCAACCAGCCTCAACACATGAGGCACCACGAGCCCCACAAAGCCGATCATGCCGCTCACGGATACGCTGACACCGGTGAGCAAGGCGGTGAGGACAATGGCGGCCACCTTCACACGCTCAACGGAAAGCCCGGCAAATGCCGCTTCTGTCTCTCCCAGTGCGAGCTTGTCGAGACTGCGCGCCAGCCATTGCCAGATGGGAACAGTCACAACAAGGAACGCGCCGACCAGAAAGAACTTGTACCAGGTTGCGCCGCCAAGACTGCCCAAAGTCCAGAAGGTGAATTCGCGCAACTGCTGTTCGCTTGCCACAAAGATCAAGAGCCCCGTGACGGCCCCTGCAACTGATCCAATGGCAATCCCCGCCAGCAACATGCGGGTGACAGATGTCCGGCCACCGCTCGTGGCTATGGCATAGAGAATCACCGTCACTGCCAATCCACCACAGAAGGAGGCGAGAGGAAGCCAGTCATTCGCCTGGGTGCCAAAGGCGTTTTGCCCCAGAACGATGATGACGACCGCGGCAAGCGCCGCCCCTGCCGAAACGCCGGTGAGCCCCGGGTCCGCCAACGGGTTGCGGAACAAGCCCTGCATGACGGCACCCGACAAGCCGAGCGAACCGCCGATAACGCCAGCGAGCAACGTTCGCGGCAGGCGGATGGTCCAGACGATGAGATCGCTCCGTTGATCCGCATGATCCAGGATACTGGATACAATCTCGTTGATGGGAAGGCTTACTGCCCCCAGCGAGATTGACAGCAGTGCGGCTGCACACATGGCGGCGAACAACAAGGCCAGGCACAGGAACCCCAGCCGCGATTGATAGTCGGGATGGCGGATAGCTTGGCGGAAAGGCAGCGTTTCTGTGGTCACAGATTAGACACCGCCGTGAATCGTCTTCGCCAAGGCCGAAGCGGCATGGAGCGTGCGTGTGCCGAAACTGAGGAGCGCCGCGCCATCAACCGGAAAGAGGGATTTGTTTTTGGCCGCGGGTGTTGCGGCGAGCGCTTCATTCTCCAGGATTTTGGCAAGCTGCGCATCATGCCCCTGGTTCGACATTATGACGATGACATCGGGCGGATTTGCCACGACGAGTTCTGGTGAAAACGGCTTGTAGCCTTCCACATCGCTGGCAATGTTCGTTGCACCTGCAAGTTCGAGCACTGCATTTGCTGCCGTGTCCTTGCCGCCAACAGTCATGCGGTTGTTCGCCATGCTCAGTATAAAAAGGGCCTTGGGTTTGCTGCTGGCACTGCTTGCACGCTCCGATAATTCCTCCGCCTGCTTTCTCACTTGCGCAGCCAAGGCATCGGCCTTTGCCTGCACATCAAGCAGGCTGCCCAGCATGTTGATCTTTGCAACGATGCTGTCGATTGTGGGTTCGATGGGCAGTTGCAGAAGCGGAACACCGGAAGCCCGCAGCGTCTCGATCACTTCCTTGGGCCCGCTGTCCATTGTGGCGATAATCAAGTCAGGTGTCTGTGCCAGGACACCTTCTGCAGCGAGCGCGCGCATGTAGCCAATGTCGGGCGCGTGTCCATCAGCAATCACGCCCTGCGATGTTGTGTCGATGGCAACGATGCGTTCGGCAAATCCCAGTTCAACCAGGATTTCAGTGGGGGCGCTGCCAATGGAGACAATGCGCTTTGGCGCGCTGGCAGCGATTTTGAGACCAGCCGCATCCACCACGTCGCCCGCAAGGGCCGTTTTGCCTAAGGGCAATACCGAAAGACCTGTGAAGGCCAGGAGGGTCCGGCGGGTGAACGCGCGGGATTGGAGAACTGAACGAACTGACATGCCCTGACCTCGAATGGGGGATCGTGGCAATCAGCTAGTCCCGGTTACGTGCCGCTTTGCAGCGCTTGAAAATAATTGTTGACTAATTTCGTCGGGATTCGATAGGAAGTCAAGTGCCGGAAGCGAAAAGGCTTCCGCGGCAACGCCAGCCAAGCGGCTCCTGAGGGGAATCAGGAACCTGCGCGCCAGCCCAACAATCAAGAACAACAATTGACGGGGCATCTCATGCGACTTGGCTATTTTTCTCGTGTTCTCCTGTGCGGAACGGCACTTCTGTCGGTCCCTTCGCCTGCCATGGCGGAGGAAGACGTCGAACTCGATCTCATCACGGTTACGGTACTTAAACTGAAGCAGCTCTTGAGCGATGTCGCCGGTGGCGTTTCGGTCGTGACCAAGGAAGAAAAGGACCGGCACGGCAACAATAGTGTTGCCGATGTGCTGGCGCCCATCCCCGGCGTTTCCACCGAAGAGAACGCGAATGATCCTGCAACCGCCATCAATATTCGCGGTCTTCAGGATT
Organism: Hyphomicrobiales bacterium; assembly: GCA_020029455.1. GTDB lineage: Bacteria > Pseudomonadota > Alphaproteobacteria > Rhizobiales > Aestuariivirgaceae > Aestuariivirga. The sequence goes on along the minus strand of JAIBJH010000009.1, from coordinate 12,761 downwards.
TCGGCCGCGTCGTCGTGACCATCGATGGCGCGCGCCAGAACTTTCAGCGCACCGGCCATAATGCTGACGGCATGTTCTACTTCGAGCCAGAGCAGATGCAGCAGGTAACCGTCGTCCGTGGCCCCATCTCCAATGTCTATGGTTCGGGCGCAATCGGCGGCGTTGTCTCCTTCGAGACAATGGATGCGCTGTCCTTCCTCAATGAAGGCGAATCGATCGCCGGTTCGCAAAAGCTTCGTTACACCACCAATGGCGATTCCATCGTGTCCAGCACCACGGGCGCGCTTAGGCTGGGCGATTATGGCGGCATTCTCGGCAACATCGTTGTCCGCGACAATGGCGAATACAAGGATGGCGATGGCGATGCAGTAGCGGACAGCAGCCGCGATATCCTCGCAGGCCTTGCCAAACTGTCGCTGACGCCCGCTGAGGACATGCGCTTCGATGTGTCCTATCTCGTCAACACCGACGAATTTGAGAATGGCGGTGCGACAACCCGCTATGGCAATGAAATCAAGGCGGAAACTTTGGCTGCCAAGTTCGCCTGGGAAGATGCCGGTAATGACCTGATCGACTTCACCGCCAGCGCCTATTGGACCTCCACGCACCAGGATCAGGAAAGGCTGACAGCAACAAATCCCGCCCTGATTGGATTGCATCGTACATTTGATATCGAGACAATTGGCACGGATGTGTTCAACACTTCGCGCTTTGCAACCAGTTCGCTCAAACATGCGCTGACCGTGGGAGCCGACATTTTCCAGGATCAGGTGCAAGTAATTGACCCGATCAGCACCGCCGACCTCTTCACGCCTTCAGGCGAACGCACGGCAGGCGGCGCCTTCATCCAGGACCAGATTGAAGTCACGACATGGTTGGAATTCATAGTAGCCGGCCGCTTCGATGCCTACAGCCTCAAGGGCGACACGGTGGACAGTGAAGGCACACATTTTTCTCCCAAGGCCACCATTGTCTTAAAGCCTTTTGAGGAGACGGCGCTCAAGGGCCTGCATGTCTACGGCACCTACGCCGAAGGCTACCGCGCTCCCTCCACGACAGAAACCATGATCGGCGGCTTTCATCCGGCACCAGCTGCCTTTGAGTTCCTGCCCAATCCGGATCTGAAACCGGAAGTGGCGCAGAATATTGAAGTGGGCATTACGGGCGAGTTCAGGAATGTGTTTGCTGCCGAAGACCTGCTTTCACTGCGTGCCGGTGCATTCCAGAACACTGTTGATGACTATATCGGCGCCGCGTTCATCGATCCTGATGGAGACTCAGGTGCTCCGACATTCGATTTTACGGATGACACCTTCCAGTACGTCAACATCGCCAAGGCGAAGCTGTGGGGCCTGGAAGGCGAGGTCAACTATGACGCCGGCTTCATGTTCGCCAGCGTTGCGGCGAGCATGATCCGCGGTGACGACGAGACGGCAAATGAACCGCTTCTTACGGTGCCAGCCGACAAGGTCGTCACGACGCTGGGCTTCCGCTTCCTCGATGAAAAGGCGGAACTTGGTGCGAGATGGTTTGCCGTCGCCGCCCAGAACCGCGTGCCAACAGGTTCGCCGGAATCCGAGGCCTATAACCTCGTCAATCTCTTCGCTTCATACGAGGTCAACGACAATCTCAAGCTCTCGCTCAATGCCGACAACGTTTTCGACGAAGACTATCGCCGCTATCTCGATGGGTCTGATTCACCAGGACGTTCCGTCATGTTCACAGTCGCGACGAGATTTGGAAAGTAGCGGTGGGAGGCGCCGCTACCATCGGGGGCGGGGAGGCTGGCGGAGGCTTGGACTTCGTCAGTCTCTTCCTGCACGCAGATCCGGTGGTGAAGGTGATCATGGTGGGCCTTCTGCTCGCCTCTCTTATTTGTTGGGCCATCATCCTGGAAAAGTCGTTCCTGCTTTGGCGGCAATCTCGCAGCGATGCCCGCACGCTGGCTGGATTCAGGTCCAGTGCCCTGCTTCAAGGCAAGAAGGGCGCATATGTCGCTGCGCAAAGGCTTGAGGCGGAAGCGCCTGTCCATGAGCGCTGGAACGAAACGCTGCGCGAGCGCTTCCTGGCGCGGGCGCGCCTACTCCTTGCGCAATTGAAGCGCGAGCGGGAATCGGGTCTCGCCTTTTTGGCAACAGTCGCATCCGCTGCGCCGTTCATTGGCCTGTTCGGCACGGTCTGGGGCATCATGAATAGTTTTGCAGCGATCGCCCAGAGCAAAAACACCAGCCTTGATGTGGTGGCGCCGGGCATCGCCGAGGCCCTGCTGGCAACTGCCATCGGGCTTTTCGCCGCCATTCCCGCCGCTGTCTTCTACAACCGTCTCAGCATGCAGGTGGCTAAGTCGCTCGTGCCTGCTGAGGAGCTTGTGCAGGAAATGCTGATCCTCCGCACCAGGCAGGAGCGCGCAAAATGATTGCACCGAGCCATGCTATCCTTTCTGGCGGCAACGAACTTCTTCCTGCCAGCACACCGCTCAACAGCGAGATCAATGTCACGCCCTTCGTTGACGTCATGCTGGTGCTGCTCATCATCTTCATGGTAGCGGCCCCCATGCTAACGGTCGGCGTTCCCATCGATCTTCCCAAGGCGGCGCTGGACCGACTGCCTCCGGAAGACAAACCCCTCGATATTTTCATTGAAAAAGACGGCCAGGTGTCCTTTGCCGATGAACCGGTGGCTTTCGAAATGGTGGAGACACGCATTGCTGCGCTGGATGAGAAGACGCGGGAAGGACGCGTCCGTCTTCGCGCCGATTTGGCTGTGCCTTATGAGAAAGTGATGGCGGTTGTTGAAGCCCTGTCAAAAGCCGGCATCAGCAAGATCGGTCTTGTTGCCGCCCCGAAACCGGAAGGGCCATCGCCATGATCTCGGCACGCGGAATCTCTGCTTCCCTTGCTGTACATGCCGCCTTCGCTGGCTGGATTGTGAACGCAGCGCCATTGCCGAGCGACATTATTGAAGATGCGGAGGCAGCACCCGCCATTGAGGTGCTGCTCGAGATCGAGCCGAAGCCTGTGGTCGAGGCGTCACTTGCATCTCTGCAGCAACTCGCAATGGTGACAGAGCACGCGCCTGCAGAGCCCGTGATTGAAGTGACAGAGGCCATTGATCCGCCGGAGCTGGAGCCTCCACCACTCGAACCATTGCCACAGCCTCCGCAGATTGAAACCCAGGCTGCCGAGGAAAAGCCCGCGCCCGAATTTGAACTTCCGCCGCTGCCTGAACTTCCTCCGCTTGATCTTTCCGATCTCGAAAAGCCCGTTGAGAAAGTGGCTGACGCTCCAGTGTCGCCTGTCCCGGAGAAAGTGGCCGAACCGCAAAAGCCCGCATCGCGCAAAGTTGATGATGTGAAGCCTCGCAAGGCTGAGACTGTGAAGCCGCAACAGCAGAAGACGCGAAAGAAGGTTGCAAAGGCGGCAAAACCGCCCAAGATCGCAAAGCCAGTGGCCGAGAAACCTGTGGCCGCGCTCAAAAATTCTGCCTCATCAAAAAAAGCCTTCGCAGCCACTGCGGGTCACAAGACCTTGGCCAGCGGCGGCAAGGCCGTCGATCCGGGCTACAAGTCGCGCATTCTATCCAAACTGCGCGCCGCAAAACGCGCGCCCAAGGCCACTATCTCGGGCCGCGTGGTCTTAAGTTTCACGGTCAGCCGCTCCGGCAGTCTAATATCGGCACGTATCGCAAAAAGCGGCGGCCATCCCGCACTCGATCAGGCAACGCTCGCCATGGCGCGCGCCGCAGCCCCATTTCCGCCCATGCCGGCCGGCATGAATAGAGCCAGCATGAACTTCACCGTACCAGTCCAATATAATTGAGGAGACGACAATGACATTCATCGCCATGAACCGCTTCAAGGTGCCGAAGGAAAACGGCAAGGCCTTTGAGGACATCTGGGCCAGCCGTGAAAGCTATCTCGACGAGATGCAGGGATTTGTCTCCTTTCATCTGCTGCGCGGGCCCGAACAGGAAGATCATGTTCTCTATTCCTCGCACACTGTCTGGGCCACAAAGGATGACTTTGTTGCCTGGACAAAATCGGAAGCATTCCGCAAGGCCCATGCCAATGCCGGCCAGTCAACCACGCGCACCTTCATGGGCCATCCCCAGTTTGAAGGTTTCGAGGCGGTGCAGAGCCAGTTCTCCAGCAAAAGGAATGCCGCATGAACGTGGCAAGCGAGGTTTCGTCACTGGACGCGAAGATCGATGCGGCCATCGCCGCCAAACCGGATGGCATCCTGGAAGTCATGGCCGAGACTGCAGGCGCCAGCCTGCTGCAGGTCATGGAAAGGCTGCCAGATGACAGCGTGAAGCTCGTTTCCGCAGAGAAGTTCGATGACACGTGGAAATCCCTGCAAGGCTGGGGAGAAGTCCTCTTCATCGTCCACACCGATGACATCGTCTTGGAGTGCACCGGCTCTCTACCCGATGGCTCGCATGGCCACGGCTATTTCAACATCCATGGCGACAGCCCCATCGGCGGGCATATCAAGGCGTCGAACTGCAAGGCCATTGCTATTGTAGATCGGCCCTTCCATGGCCGCAGGTCCTGTTCTGTGCAGTTCATGAACCAGAATGGCAACGCCATGTTCAAGGTCTTCGTCCGCCGCGACAAGGAACGGAACCTCCTGCCGCAGCAGCGCGAGGCATTTGATCAGTTGAAGCGCAGCGCGTAGGTCAATCGGGTTTCTGTGCACTGAGATGGGTGGGGCAATGCTCGCCTGAATCAAGCACGGGGATCATCCGTTCCCAGATGCCGACATTCTTTTCAACGAATGCCTGGCCGACGATCTTTGCGGCTTCGCGTCCTACTTCACCCTTGAGACGAGAAAGTTCGAAGCGGGCCTGCTCGCGATACCAGCCATTGCGCGAAACTGTTTCGCAGTTCTGGAATCCCGCGGCCTTCATGGCGTCGAGATAGCGCTGCGGCGTGGCCATGCCGAAGTCGAGGCCTTCGGAAGCAATGTAGTCTGACATTTGCGGCGAAATGTTTTCCGTCCCGATCAACCAATCCGAAGCCAAAAACCATCCTCCCGGCTTCAACACGCGATAGACATCGTGCATCAGCACATGCTTGTCGGGAATATGGACAATGGAATCCTTGGAGAAGACGACATCGAATGTGCTGGGCGGAAAAGGCAAGGCCCCCGGCGCAACCTTCACAAGGTCGATGCGATCTGAAAGCCCGCGCCTTGCAACAAGTTCGCGCGCATGCTCGATCACTGGATCTTCCACATCGATGCCGGTGACGAAGCCAGCGCCATGAGCTTCGACAAGCGCAGCATCAACGCCTCCCGCGCCGCAGCCAATATCGAGCACTGAAAACCCTGCGATGTTGTGACTGCCGATCACCCGCTCTACTTCCTCCGCGCCGCCCGGAGACAGAAAGCCTTCGCCCCAAATGGCCTCCAGCATGGCGATCAATTGTTGCGGATAGTGCTCCTCACTCATGGCTTAGTTTTCAAAGCTCTTGTGCCTGTGCACCTCGTGCCCCTTGAATAGCGTCAGCAACACATTTGTGTTGCTGATCTCCTGTGGGGCGCAGGCGAGGATGTCTTGGTCGAGAATGATGAGATCGGCAGAAAATCCCGGCAGCAACCGCCCCGTGAAATCGCCGCGCCAGCAGGCGGCGGCTGCGTTCGCCGTATATCCCAGGACGCATTCTTCGATGGTGAGCGCCTCCTGCGGCAGGAACGGCTCCAGCGGACCGTCCACGAGCGGCACCTGCCGGGTAATGGCGGTTTCCATGATCCTGAAGGGGTTGAGCGTGGTGACGGGCCAGTCCGATGACAAACACCAAGCGGCGCCGGCATTCAGCATCTTGCGGAAGGCGTAGATGCTGGAAAGCCGTGTTTCACCCGCCATGGGCTTAGCAGGATCGGGAATGCCCGGATCATGCCGCGCCCACAGAGGTTGGATATTGGCCATGGCGCCGAGCGCGGAAAGGCGTGGAATGTCGGCAGGGTCCGTAAGCTGCAGGTGAGCCACCTGATGCAGCGAAGGCCAGCGGCCATTGGCTTTCATGGCCGCTTCAAGCCCATCAAGCGTCACGCGCGCCGCCGCATCGCCGATGACATGCACATGAATCTGGAAGCGTGCCGCATCGAGCGCGGTGAAAAGCGCCTTTGTCTGCTCGGGAGTAAACATGGTCTTGCAGTTGCCGCCGAACTCATCAGCGTATGGATGAAGCAATGCCGCTGTACGGTTCTCAAAAACCCCATCCATGAAGAACTTCGCCGACTGCACCCAGAAATCCGGCCCACGGTGACGATGACGCAATTCGGTGAGCCGCTCCATGGCCTCCTGCACCGTATCCTTCTCTTTGACGAGGGCAGCCCCGCAAATCCTCACCGTCAACTCACCCGCATCCACTGCCGTGCCATAAATACGCGCCTCCAACTCTTCCACGCGCGGATCGATGACACCGGTAATGCCATGGGCATTGGCATGGAGAAGCGCCGCCGCAAGGCCCTCGCGCCAATTATTGTCGCTCATCTGCGGCAGGCGGTCATAGGCCCAGGAAGCGGCATCCTCGTGCAGCATGCCGGTCGGCTCGCCATTTGCGTCTTTCACGAAATGGCCATTCACCGGGTCGAGCGTTGCGGCGTCAAGTCCAACAAAACTCATTGCCGCTGTGTTGAGGCAGGCATTGTGCATGGAACTGTCGTAAAGAATGGCAGGCCGGTCCGCCAAGACGGCATCGACAACCTCATGTGTGAGATTGTGATCGCCGAAGAGTCCCGGCTGCCAGCCTTCACCGACAATCAGCGGCAAGCTGCGGAAGCGTGTGGCGTGATTTTTCAACACCAGCTGAAGCTCAGCAATGGTCTTGACGGTGTGCAGTTGCGCCGAACTGGCAAGCCCCATGCCACCGCTGAGGAAATGGATGTGCGCATCCTGAAAGGCCGGGAGCACGAGACGGCCACCCGCATTGATACGTCGCACACCTGGCCGTGCTGCATTCTCGCAGTCGCTGAGAGTTCCGATCGCCGCGATGCACTCACCATCAATGAGGATGGCCTCAGCCCTCGGGCGGCTGAGGTCCATGCTGTAGATTCTCGCATTGTGAATGAGGAGCTGGCTCACAATTGCATCGCTTCCAGTTCCACCCAGTCGGAGGCAGGCAGCACCCGCGCCGGCTTGTCATTGTCCCGCGTCCAGCAATAGAGCGCGAGAAAGGGCGTTGATCCAACCTTGGTGAGATGCGGCCGGTTGGGCTCATTCCACACTGGCTCATGCGCAGGTTTCAAAACAAGCGGCGCATCAGGCCTGAAGCGCCAGCCATGAGGTCCTGTCAACGGCGCATAAAGCTCGGGCGCTGCGTGGCAGTGGTCACGGTACAGCACATGGGGCGCAATCAGAAAGAGTCCGAAATCAAAATCCACCGTTCGCAACGGCCCCGCTTCTCCAAGAATGGAACAAAAGGCATGTGACGTCGCAAAGGCTTCGCCGATCTCCTTGCGGTCATAGAGATCATAGGTGAGCCAAGGCAGATGCGGTGATGCAGCAGCGATGGCGGCAGACAATGCGAGATGAGTCTTTGAAAGGGCCGACAACGCTGGGCCGAGATGGGCAGAAACGATGCTGTTGATCGGTGTTTGCACCGCCTTGAATCTCGCTTCCCGCCAGGGCGCCAATCCATTCCGCACCTCGGCAATGCCGGGCCCGGAGAGTGTGGAGAGATAATAGTCAGCCTCATCAACCAGGGACCACAGCACATCTTCTGCCGCCGGAGCAGGCGCGGCAGGAAGCGGCAAGCCATTGTCCCGCAACAGCAGGGCCGGGTCCATCCGGTCATGGGCCGAGGCCACGCGATAGATTTCAAGCTGTTCAGCTGAAATCATGCCATCCCGGTAAAGCGCCATGGCCGCGCCATAGCGCACCCGGCCGGAGCCTGGTTCGCCCAGCGCCGTCGAAAGAAGTGCCGTCTCACGCATTGGTCTGGTAGGCCAGCCTTGCATCGGCTTCGCGCCGCGCTTCGGCCCTGTTCATCAGCCAGCCCGCGATGGCAACGCCCGCTCCCACCACCAGAACTGTAATCGTCGCCAGCGCATTGACGTCTGGCGTTACACCGAGTTTCACCTTGGACCATATGAGAAGTGGCAGCGTTGTGGCGCCGGGGCCAGTTGTGAAGGTGGTGATCACCACGTCATCGAGCGATATGGTGAACGACAGGAGCCAACCGGAAAGGATGGCCGGGAAGATCACCGGCAGCGTAACATCGCGCATCACCTGCCATGGCTTGGAGCCCAGATCCATCGCCGCTTCCTCAATCGAGCGGTCGAAGCTGCTCATCCGCGACTGCACGATGGTGGTCACAAACACCATGCAGAAAGTGATATGGGCGAGAAGAACGGTGGTGAAGCCGCGGCTTCCCGGCCAGCCGATCCATTCCGCCATCATCACGAACAACAGCAGCGATGAAACGCCGGTGATCACCTCAGGCATGATAAGCGGTGCCGTCACCATGCCCGAAAACATCGTACGGCCGCGAAAGCGGCTGAAGCGGGCAAGCGCGATCCCTGCCATGGCGCCGAGGATGGTGGCGAAGGTCGCTGAAAAAAGTGCGATTTCCATGGACAGCAGAAAGGCCGAAACTATCTGCCTGTTGGAAAACAGCGCTTCATACCAGCGGAAGGAGAAGCCGCCCCAGACCGTTGCAAGCCGCGAGGCGTTGAAGGAGTAGACCATCATGGAAAGGATCGGCACATAGAAGAAGGCAAAGCCGAAACACAGCATGGTAATGAGGAAGATGGGTCTTCGCCTCATGGCTTATCCTCGCCTTCCGCAACGGCTTGGTAGTGGCTGTAAATCATCATGGGTCCGACCATGAGGACGAGAAGAGCGACCGCCACGGTAGCCGCCATGGGCCAGTCGCGTGCCTGCGCGAACTCATCATTGATGACGCGCCCAATCATCGGGTTTGCGGCATCGCCGACGAGCGTCGGTATCACCATCTCGCCGGCTGCCGGAATGAAAACCAGCAGTCCACCCGCAATGATGCCGGGGATGGATTGCGGCAGTGTGATGTCGCGGAACACGCCAAATGGCTTCGTTCCAAGATCCATCGCTGCTTCATCAAGTGAAGGATCGAGCCGCTCGAGATTGGCGTAGAGCGGCAGGATCATGAAAGGCAGGTAGGTATAGGTCATGACGAGCACGACGGCGAAGTTGCTGTACATCATCGGCATGAAGTTCACGGCCCAATCGACTGGAACCAGGGCGTTCCACCAGCTCGTGATCATCTTATTGAACCAGCTGCTTTTGCCCATCAGTCCCATCCAGGCATAGACGCGCAGCAGAAAGGACGTCCAGAACGGCAGGATGACCAGCATGAGCAGGATGTTGCGCCATCCCTTGGAAACGCGGGTTAGAGCCAGCGCCATGGGATAACCGAGGAGGAGGCAGAACAGCGTTGCCCCACTGGCATTCGAGATCGAGGTCAGAAAGGCGCGAAGATAAAGCCCATCGCCGAACAGCCGCTGATAGCCGATGAAATTGAGCAGCGGATGCTCGCCGCCGAAGCTGAAAGGCGGCTGCGTTGTCGTGTTGGTGGCAAACGACATGGCCACCACAATGAAGAAGGGCAGAAGGAAGAACAGCGTCAGCCACACGAACGGAATGCCGATCATGAGCTTGACCCAGCCCTTGCCATTGAACCAGTTGGAAAGCGCCTGTCGCATCTTCACTCCGTCAGCAGGATGGCGGAGGGAGGTTCAAAGCCGATCCACACCTTCTCGCCCCAGTTGGCGGCACGCTCTGCCTCTCCGGCGCGCTGCGAATTGACGGCATGGACCGCCAGCAATTGCCCAGAGGCAAGTTGGATGCGGTAAAGGCTGTCCTTGCCGAAATAGGCAAGGTCTTTCACTTCTCCAGCAAAGACATTGGCGGTCTTGGGCTTCGTCTTGGCGATCACGATTTTTTCCGGCCGCAGGGCAAGCGTAAGCTCCTGGCCCTTGCGCAATCCCTCGATGCTGCGCGCCGTGATATTGCCGCCGAAGGCTTCCGCCTCGACAGTTGTTTCATCTTGACCGGGAGAGAGAACACGTGCCGGAAAGGTGGTGATGGAACCGATGAAGCTGGCAATGAATTTGCTTTTGGGGAACTCATAGATTTCAGTCGGCGTGCCCACCTGCTTGATTTCGCCCTTGTCCATGACCGCAATGCGGTCGGAGAGCGTCATCGCCTCTTCCTGGTCATGGGTCACCACGATGAAGGTGATGCCTGTGCGCGCCTGGATATTCATCAACTCGAATTGCGTCTGTTCCCGCAGCTTCTTGTCAAGCGCGCCCAGCGGCTCATCGAGCAGAAGCAGCTTCGGTTCCCGGGCCAGCGCCCGCGCCAGGGCTACGCGTTGCCGTTGGCCGCCGGAAATCTGGTGCGGCTTGCGGCCAACAAATGGCGTGAGCTGCACAAGTTCCAGCATGGCGCGAACACGGTCTTTCCGCTCGGCCTCGCTCTTGTTTTCGTGTTTGAGGCCATAGCCCACATTCTGTTCCACCGTCATATGCGGGAAGAGTGCGTAGGACTGGAACATCATGTGGATCGGCCTGTCCCACGGTGCAATGCCTGCAAGATCCTGTCCGTCGAGAACGACACCACCAGTCGTAGGCGCTTCAAATCCAGCGAGGATGCGCAACAGCGTGGTCTTGCCGCAGCCCGATCCGCCAAGAAGGGAGAAGATTTCTCCCTTCTGGATGGAAAGATTGACACCCCGGAGCGCTTCAAAGGTGTTGAAGCGCTTCGAGACGTTCGTGATCTGGAGAAAGGAGGGCGCGTCTTCGCCCATCTTCAGCCGCCCGTCTTGATCGTGGTCCAGACGCGGCTGATGGCCCTTTCCTGTTCCTCGGTGGAGGGTGGCGGCGCATAGAGCCGCGCCATGGTCTCGCCTGACGGATAGACGGCAGGATCAGCGGCAATATCCTTGTCGACGAACGGCGTTGCTGCTGCATTGGAGTTGGCATAGCCCGTGAAATTTGTGCAGGCCGCAATCACTTCCGGCTTGAGCAGATAGTCGATGAACTTGTGCGCACCTTCCACATTGCCGGCATCCGATGGAATGCTCCAGAAATCGAACCAGGCAGGCGAACCCGTCTTCGGAACGAAGTATGCGAGGTTGACGGTAAGGCCTGCTTCCGCGGCGCGCGCCTTGGCGGTGCGATAATCGCCGGACCAGTTGTTGACAGCGCACACTTCGCCATTGGGCAGCGTGTTGAGATAATTGGCGTTGTCGAAGGTGGTGATGTATTGCCGGATCGGCTTGAAGGCTTCCGCCGCCTTCAGATACTCGGCTTCACCCGCGACCGAACCCCACATATAGGGCGAACCATGTGCATGGCCCGGGTCGTAGCCATCCATGATCTGCAGCAATTGCGGGTCAAGGTTTTTCCAGCCCGGCAGCTTTGCCATGTCGAGTTTCTGATAAACGCCGGCCTTCACCATGCGCGGCATGCTGAGGCCGTTTTGCAACACCACATCATAGCCGGTCTTGCCGACCAGTAGCTTGGCCTGCATTTCCTCGGCGCTGGCAAAGACGTCATAGATGACCTTGATGCCGGATTCCTTTTCGAAGTCGGCAAGCGTCGTCTCGCCGATATAGTCCGACCAGTTATAGACGCGGATTTCTCCTGCTTGGGCATAGGATGGCCGTACGAAGGGCGCGGCCAAGGTGCCGGTTAGCGCACCCGTTAGTGCCCCAAGGGTAGTTCGGCGTGTAAGTTTCATGATTGTTCTCCCTGATGCTTTATTGACGTTAATTTGCTTTGGGCGTGGCGCAAGACAATTTCGCGTTGAGGCCCGCCACGTCTTGCTCTGGCGGAGTTGAGTAAACTGACATGACCGGAATGAGGCTCCGGAGCTTGTCATGGTGGCGCTTCAGTCCCCATTCGAGATCGGAAAGGTGAAAATTATCGAAGGCGGATGATCGCATGGACTCATCCGACCAGATGGAAAGCCTCTGGTCCTCAAGGGAGGTATCGCGATTGATGCGCACACCAAGATAGCGCGCCAGCCGTTCCTGCCGGGTTTCATCCGGATTGCGGTAATCCCTGCCTGTCAGGCGGGTGCGACCGGGAGAAAGCGGAATATCATGGTAGTAATAGGCGCCCTCCGGAGTGAAGCTGATCACCGAGTTGGGGAACAGGCCGTAATAACTCCAGGCCTTCCCGAGATGGGGCGGTAAGTTCCGCCCCTGTGATGCCTTGGCGTATTGCGCCACCGACCAGCGCCTGGCCGCCGGCTTGTCGAAGTAGCCAAATGACATATGCAGTCCCGCATCCAGGTAGATGTCGCGGTACTCACGGCCATAAAGATCCTGCAGCGATGGATGCGCCAGCGGCACATGGTAGCCTTCATTGTCCACATCGCGCACCGATTTCCAGTTGACCGGCAGTTCCGTGGCCCACACGGCCGCGTGGGCAGGCAGCAATTGTCCAGATTTGTAGGCTTCGAAGTCTGCTGCATATGATTTCAGCAGTTCGGCGATAGCGGGCTGTGGGCCTTGGGCGAAGCGCAGGAACAGGAAGCCGTGAAAGTTCTCAAGTTCAATCGGCTTGAGGCCGTGGGTTTTGCGGTCGAAGGCATCGAAGCTTTTGGGCTGCGCGGGTCCGCGCAATGAGCCATCGAGATTGTAAACCCAGCCGTGGAAGGGGCAGACGATGGCACCCTTGCAATGGCCCTTGTCGCCATCGACCACCCGCGCCCCCCGGTGGCGGCAGAGATTGTGGAAGGCGCGGACCTTGTTGTCGGCGCCGCGCATGATA
>JAIBJH010000334.1 GCA_020029455.1 Hyphomicrobiales bacterium | reverse complement strand
AGCCTGCAGCACCTGTTCCGGCTTTTCATATTTCGGCTTCTCCGCAATCGCCCTGTAGAGCAGGAGAAGGCCAGGTCCTGTCAGCACATCTTCAACTTCCGCAAACTTGTTCTTGCCCGCGATCTTGTCCTTGAGCGCCAGTTCTTCATCGGTGACGACTGGAAGCGTTGTGTGGCCAAGCTCTCCCGGAATGGGCATCCAGCCGCCGCCGGGCAAGGGGGCGAGCGTTGCCATGCCAAGGCCGGTGCCGGGTCCCAGCACCACTTTCACCTGCCGCTTTGATTGCACGGTACCGCCGATCTGGATCAAATGCTCAGGCTTGATATGCGGCAATGACCAGGCCAGCGCCTCGAAATCATTGAGAAGCCGGAAGCGTTTCGCCTTCGCTGCCTTGCGCAAGCTTTCGGCGGAAAAAGTCCAGTCCCGGTTGGTAAGCGTGATCTCCACCCGGTCCACCGGGGCCGCCACATCAACCGCCGCCGCGTCCAATTCCGTGATCCCGCGCCTGTCGACATAGTGTGAAATTGCTGCTTCAAGGCTCGGGAAATTGTCGTTCTTGAGGATCTCCACATCGCGCACCTCCATGGAGCCGAGCTCAATGAGGCCAAAGCGCGAATTAGTCCCGCCGATATCGCCAAGAAGTGCCATATTGTCCATGGACTTGAGTTGCCACAAGCCAAGTGCTGGACGCAAGGCCCAGCCTTCTCTAAAGCCCTCCGCGATTAACAGATTATGGATTTCAATTGGCACTTTCCATCCCACAGGAAGTGGCGCGGCGGCGCACCTTCGCCATCATCTATGGGGGCTGCGTCTTCAACTTGCTTGATACGCCGGGCCACGAAGACTTCTCGGAAGATACTTATCGCACGCTCACCGCTGTAGACGCCGCCATCATGGTGATCGACGGCGCCAAGGGCATCGAAGACCGCACACGGAAGCTGTTTGAAATCTGCCGCCTGCGCGACATTCCCATCATCACCTTCGTCAACAAGCTTGACCGCGAGACCCGCGAACCCTTGAGCTTGATCGATGAGATCGAGAAGGGCCTGGCGCTCACGGCCGTGCCCATGGTCTGGCCCATAGGGACGGCCAAGAATTTCGCGGGAACCTATGACCTGACAGAACCCCGCATCCGCAAGGTGGATTCAAGCCCCGAAGGCGAGGTGGTGAAAGGACCCGGCGACGGGGCGATCAAGGCGCTACTGTCCGAAGCGGACTTCAAGACCTTCCACGACGAAATCGAACTTGTGGAAATGGCGGGACACGTCTTTGACAAAGAGGCTTTTCTCGAAGGCCATCTCTCCCCCGTCTATTTCGGTTCGGCCATCAAGAATTTCGGCGTGCGCGACCTGCTGGAAGCCTTGATCAAATATGCGCCCCCGCCTCGCGATCAGAAGGCGAGAAGCCGCGTGGTCAAGGCAACCGAAGGAAAACTCACCGGCATTGTCTTCAAGATCCAGGCCAATATGGACCCCAACCACCGCGACCGCATCGCCTTCATGCGCGTTGCATCAGGCAAACTCGCCCGTGGCATGAAGACCAGGATCGTCCGCACCGGAAAACAATTGGCGCTCAACGCCCCACAATTCTTCTTTGCCCAAGATCGCTCGCTCGCGGAAGAGGCATTTGCCGGCGACGTGGTGGGAATCCCCAACCATGGCGTGCTCAGGATCGGCGACACGCTGACTGAAGGAGAAGATGTGGTCTTCACCGGCGTTCCCAATTTCGCCCCAGAAATCCTGCGTCGCGTCAAGCTTGCTGATCCCATGAAGGCTAAAAAGCTCAAGGAAGCGCTGGAACAGTTGGCGGAAGAAGGTGTGGTCCAGCTTTTCAATCCGCTGGATGGCTCAGGCGCCATTGTGGGCGTTGTCGGTGCCTTGCAGCTTGATGTGCTCAAGTCACGCCTCAACGACGAATACGGCATTCCCATCGATTTCGAAACTTCGCGCTTTGACACGCTGCGCTGGATTTCTGCGGACGATCGCAAGACCCTCGACAGTTTTGTGGAGGGGAACCGTTCATCCATTGCTCATGATCTCGATGGCGCTCCGGTGATGCTCGCTACCTCGCAGTTCAATTTGAACTATACGTTGGAGCGCGCTCCCGGTATCAAGGCCGCCACCATCAAGGAAATCCACGGATGATGGGAGCGGGTGATGTCATTGCCCTATGACCTCGATGTGCCACACGCCATGGCGCCCCTTCTCATAATGGCCCTGTGGATTCTTTATGGGCCGCTTCTCAATGCTTTTGGCCGCGGCACACTCAATGCTCAGCTTCATGTGGTGAGGTTGCGCTGGATGCGCTTGATGCATGATTCGCCACGCCACGACCGCGTCTTTGACGCCATCATTCTCGGGCAGTTGTCGAACAGCATGTCATTCTTCGGCTCCGGTACGCTGCTTGTAGTGGCAGGGCTTTTGGGCGGCTTCACCGCCATAGGAGGCCTTCATTCCCGCCTCACTCAGATGGCCTTTTTCCCGCCGATTTCGCTGGCCCTCTTCACCCTTTATTTTGCGGTGCTGACGCTCATCATGGTGATCAGCTTCTTCTCTTTCGTCTATGCGCTCCGCCGGCTCGCCTATACGACGGCCATGGTCGGAGGCCTCACCGCCACCGACACCGCCAATCCTCATGCACGCACCATGATTGCCGAAACCGCCATAGTGTTGACGGAAGCCGTGAAGAGCCTGAACCACGGCATCCGCGGCTTCTACTTCGCCATCGCCGCTCTGTTTCTTTTCGCGAGTCCGTGGATCGCCATGATGGTCGCCGTCTTCGTGGCTGCAGTCCTTGTTTACCGGCAAATTTTTTCAGCCGAAGCACTCGCCATCGAGCGCTACGTCATCGCCATGAATACCTATGAGACAGAACGTGTCGAACGCGGCGAGGATTTCACCTGAGACGCGCTGCTTCCCGAGCCAGCGCCTCAATGTCCGCCCAATCACCCGCCACAACTTTGGCCTTCGGCGCCATCCATGAGCCGCCAAGCGTGATCACATTTGAAAGTTTCAGATAACCGCGCGCCTTCTCCGGCGTGATGCCACCCGTGGGACAGAACTTCACTTGCGGCAAGGGCTGAGCGAGAGATGAAAGTGCTGCAATGCCGCCTGCCGGTTCAGCCGGGAAAAATTTCTGAAAGCGGTAGCCTCGCTCCAGCAGCGCCATGACTTCTGAAGCCGTCACACCACCTGGCAGCAATGGCAGCGCGCAATCATCTGCTGCATCAAGAAGCTTGGGCGACGATCCGGGAGAAACTGCGAAGGCGCAACCGATCCTTTCACAAGCGTGAAGCTGCTCCTTGTCGATCACGGTGCCTGCCCCAATGATCACCCCTTCCACTTCGGCCATAATGGCCCGCATGGACTCAAAGGCGGCATCCGTGCGCAGCGTGATTTCAAGGACTGGCAATCCGCCAGCGACAAGCGCCCGCGCCAGGGGCACGGCCTGCTTCACGTCTTCGATCACTATGACAGGTACCACCGGGGCTCGTCTCAGCGTGGCCTCGATGGCTGTCTGTTTTTTCTTTGTGCCCA
>JAIBJH010000333.1 GCA_020029455.1 Hyphomicrobiales bacterium | reverse complement strand
GCCCATCTTATGTTACATTACAAGTTTGGGTAGATTGCTCAGGCGGCCGATTTGGCCAGCGTGAGAGATTTGAGGGTGAATTGTATCAGTTCCGTAATTTTGCCATCTGGATTGTCATCGCACTTCTGCTGTTCGCATTGTTCAGCCTCTTTCAGGGCCAGGTGGGCGGGGCGAGCGCCCAGGAAATCAGTTACTCACAGTTTTTTGACCGGGTGAACTCCGGTGAGATCAAATCGGTGACCTATTCGGGTGAATCGATGGCTGGAAAGCTGACTGATGGAAAATCGGTACAGGCTTATGGCATTGTCACCGAAGAAGATTTGAAGAACATGCGGCAGAAGGGCGTTGAAATCAGCTTCCGCCCGCAGCAAAGTGATTCACTTCTCAGCAATGCGTTGATTTACTGGTTGCCCATGCTGCTGCTTGTCGGCGTCTGGGTGTTTTTCATCCGGCAAATGCAATCGGGTTCCGGCAAGGCCATGGGCTTTGGCAAGTCAAAAGCCAAACTGCTTACGGAAAAGCAGGGCAGAGTGACATTTGATGATGTGGCCGGTGTTGATGAGGCCAAGGAAGACCTCGTCGAAATCGTTGACTTCCTGAAAGACCCGCACAAGTTTCAGCGCCTTGGGGGCAAGATTCCAAAAGGCGCGCTTCTGGTTGGCCCTCCGGGTACAGGTAAGACCTTGTTGGCGCGCGCCATCGCTGGCGAAGCCAATGTTCCTTTCTTCACCATTTCCGGTTCCGACTTTGTTGAAATGTTCGTGGGCGTTGGAGCAAGCCGCGTTCGCGACATGTTTGAGCAGGCCAAGAAGAATGCGCCCTGCATTATCTTCATCGACGAAATCGACGCCGTTGGCCGGCACCGCGGTGCGGGCCTTGGCGGTGGCAATGACGAGCGCGAACAAACGCTCAACCAGTTGCTGGTCGAGATGGATGGCTTTGAAGCCAATGAGGGTGTGATCCTCGTTGCCGCCACAAACCGCCCTGACGTTCTTGATCCTGCGCTTCTGCGCCCCGGCCGTTTTGACCGGCAGATCGTTGTTTCCAATCCTGATGTTCAGGGCCGCGAACAGATTCTTAAGGTGCACATGAAAAATGTGCCGCTGGCGCCAGACATTGACGCGAAGGTTATTGCCCGTGGCACGCCCGGGTTCTCCGGTGCTGATCTCGCTAATCTCGTCAACGAGGCAGCCCTTCTCGCGGCGCGGCGCAACAAGCGCGTGGTGACACAGGCTGAATTTGAATATGCCAAGGACAAAGTGATGATGGGGGCGGAGCGCCGTTCGCTGGTAATGAGCGAGGAAGAGCGCCGCAATACTGCCTATCACGAAGCGGGA
The DNA here is from genome assembly GCA_020029455.1 of Hyphomicrobiales bacterium. GTDB lineage: Bacteria > Pseudomonadota > Alphaproteobacteria > Rhizobiales > Aestuariivirgaceae > Aestuariivirga. The sequence goes on along the minus strand of JAIBJH010000333.1, from coordinate 1,415 downwards.
CATGCGATTGTCGGCTTGGCGGTTCCCTATGATCCCTTGCACAAAGTAACGATTATTCCCCGTGGCCGCGCCCTCGGGGTAACGATGAACCTGCCGGAAGGCGACCGGCACAGCCGCACCCGCGAATGGTGTGAAGCGCGCATGGCCGTTCTCTTTGGCGGCCGTGAAGCGGAACTTATCCTTGGCGGTGAAAAGAATGTGACCAATGGTGCAAGCGGCGACATTCAGATGGCCACGCAGCTGGCGCGCGCCATGGTGACCGAGTGGGGCATGTCCGACAAGCTTGGCCGGGTGCGTTACAACGGCAATGAACAGGAAGTGTTCCTGGGTCATTCAGTTACGCAGACCAAGAATCTTTCTGATCAAACGGCAAAGCTCATCGATGAGGCCGTTCGTGAGTTGATTCAGATGGGTGAAGCCACGGCAAAGAGGATTCTCACCAAGCGCCGGGCCGATCTCCATGCGGTGGCCAAGGCGCTTCTGGAACTGGAAACGCTTTCCGGCGAGGAAGTGAAAAAGATTTTGGCTGGCGGCACGATCAATCGTGATGACGATGAAGCGCAGAAGAAGGCGAGCAGAAAGCCATCTTCCTCGGTTCCGCGGGCTGGTGGTGCCAAGCGGGGAACCAGCGGTTCAGGAGATATGGAACCGCAACCGCAGTCATAAATGACCAGGACTTACTATCGTCCTCTTGGCCTTTGCTATGGTTCCGATGCCGAGCAACTTATTGCTTCGCATCGAGCCGGACGCTTAGGGGGAAGCGCTGCGATTGGATTTTCATTAGTTGAGCGCATCAGGCGTGACGGCAAGTCAGTAAACCGGGAAATTACTCCGTATGCGGATGTCCTGGAAGCAATTGAGGCGCTTCGCGATGATTTTGCCGGGGTCGCGATGGATGCTCCCAAGATTATGGGCATCGTGAATGTGACTCCCGACAGTTTTTCGGATGGCGGGCTGCACGGCACTGCCGAAACAAGTGCTCTCCATGGACTGGCACTGGCCGGGCAGGGGGCCCACATTCTCGATGTCGGTGGTGAATCAACGCGGCCTGGTTCGGATGCGGTATCCGTGGATGAGGAATTGTCGCGGGTCATTCCGGCGGTGAAGCGCCTTAGCGATGCGGGCCATGTGGTTTCCATCGACACGCGAAAGGCGGCCGTGATGCGCGAGGCCGTCAAGGCAGGCGCAGTCATCATTAATGATGTTTCTGCCCTGCAGCACGATGCGGAGAGCCTTCGCGTGGTTGCTGAACTTGAATGTCCGGTCGTCCTGATGCATGCGCAGGGCGACCCCCGAACTATGCAGCTTAACCCCCAATATGACGATGTGGCACTTGATGTTTATGATCATCTTGAGAGGCGAGTAGAAGCCTGCGTTGCGGCTGGGATTCCGCGCTCGCGCATTGCCGTTGATCC
>JAIBJH010000332.1 GCA_020029455.1 Hyphomicrobiales bacterium | reverse complement strand
GTGAAGGCGGGCGAGGCCGTCGATGAGCAGATCAGGGCGCTTTGCGAAGTTTTGCAGCGGGATGACATCATCATCGATGCGGGCAATGCCAATTTTCACGATACGGTGCGGCGCGACGCAGAGTTGCAGGATTCAGGTCTGCGCCTCATCGGCATGGGCATATCGGGTGGCGAGGAGGGTGCGCGCCACGGACCTTCGATCATGGTGGGCGGGCCGGAAAGTTCCTACAAGCGCGTTGAGAAGGTTCTCACAGCGATTGCCGCAAAATACAAGGGCGAGCCGTGCTGCGCCTGGATGGGCAATGATGGCGCGGGTCACTTCGTGAAGATGATCCATAACGGCATCGAATATGCCGACATGCAGATGATCGCGGAAATCTATGGCATCATGCGCGATGGGTTGGGTATGAAGGCGCAGGAAATTTCCAAAGTGTTTGCCAAATGGAATGGCGGCCAGCTCAAATCCTATCTCATCGAGATCACGGGAATTGTTCTGGCGGCGCAGGATGGCCGGCATGCGCTTGTGGATAAGGTGCTCGACAGGGCGGGGCAGAAGGGCACCGGCAAGTGGTCCGTTATCGAGGCACAGGACTTAAGCGTTGCGGCAACGACAATGGAATCGGCGGTTGCGGCCCGCATCCTCTCGTCGATGAAGGACGAGCGTAAGAAGGCTGCCAAGGCCTATGCCATCCGGCTTGCCAAGCTGAAGGTGAAATCCCGGCCCGCGATGTTGAAGCAGCTTGAAGGCGCGCTCTATGCCGCGAAGGTCTGCGCCTATGCGCAGGGTTTTGCGGTGTTGTCGAAGGCCTCCGCTGAGCACCAGTGGAATCTGCCGCTGGCGACCATTGCCAGCATCTGGCGCGAGGGCTGCATCATCCGCTCACAGTTTCTCGACAAGATCACGGTCGCGTTCGCGAAGGACAGCGGCGCGCCCAACCTTCTGCTCACCAGCTATTTCCGCAAGGCGATGCGCGACAATCACGCTGCCCTGCGTGCGATGGTAGCGGAGGCGGCGCGCGGCGGCCTTGCCGTTCCGGCTCTTGCGGCGGCGCTTACCTATTTCGACAGCTACAGGACGGCGAACGGCACCGCCAACCTGATCCAGGCCCAGCGCGATTTCTTCGGCGCCCATACTTACGAGCGCGTGGACAAGCCAGGTGTATTCCACGGTGGCTGGAGCTAACGTATCAGTCATGGACGATGAGGAGCGGAAAGCGAAATTCCTGGAGGCCATGAGCCGGGGCGCCACCTTTGTTTCGGTGCTGACGACCGACGGGGAAGGTGGGCGTTTTGGTGTTACGGTGAGCTCCATGACATCAGTGGCGGCTGAGGGAGTTGCGCCGACGATCCTTGCCTGCGTGCATCAGTTGAGCCCGGCGGCCAACGCCATTCTGCGCAACAAGCAATTCTGCGCCAACATTCTGCACGAAAGTCAGCAGGAGATATCGGACCTGTTTTCCGGGCGGCAAAAAACGGAACATGGCCAACGCTTCGATGCCGTGAAGTGGAGCAAAAGCGGCAACGGCCAGCCGCTCATCACCGGGGCGACGGCGAATTTCGAATGTGTCTTGCGCACCTCGGTGCTGTGGGAGACGCATCATGTGCTGATCGCCCATGTGCTGGCCGTTCACCTCAATGATGATCCCAGGGCTCTGCTTTATGGGCAGAGAGCATACAGGCGCGCCATCGATATTGCCTGAATTCAAGAAAGGAATTGCCGGAATGGCTGAAGAAGTTGTGAAGGGCGAAACTGTCACCATCCGCTATGATGCGCGCCGATGTATTCACTCAAGGGGCTGCGTTCTGGGCTATCCAAACGTCTATGTGCCCAATGTGAAGGGAGAATGGATTCATCCTGATGCGGCTTCAGCCGAGCAAGTGATGCACACGGCTTTCAACTGCCCGTCGGGCGCCATCCGCGTCAGCTACAATGACGGCTCGGCGCACTCAGACTTGCCGCCTGTCGTCAATACTGTGCGGGTGCGTGAAAACGGACCCCTGGCTATTGAGGTCGAGCTTTCGATTAGGGGCGAAAGGCAAGCTTCGCCGCGCGCCACGCTGTGCCGCTGCGGCCAGTCCAGGCACAAGCCCTTTTGTGATGGCGCGCATGTGGAAGCGGGATTTACTGCAACGGGTGAACCGGCGGCGAGGCCTGCTGAAGCGCTGGCCGTGAGAAATGGCCCTGTCGACGTGCAGCCGCAACTCAACGGGCCGTTGCGGATCGCCGGCAATCTCGAGATTGTCAGCGGAACGGGCCGCACAATCAATAAAGTGAAGCAGGCCTATTTCTGCCGCTGCGGGCAATCGAAGAACAAGCCTTACTGCGACGGCAGCCACAAGGCGGCGGGGTTTGTGGCCGGTGCCTGATAGTTGGTTTGAATAGATAATTATATCAATGTCTTATTGCTACAACTATGCGCGATGCGTGAGCATTATCCAGGTTATGCTGCGCGATCCGGACGCACACATTGTGCATTGCAATATGAAATTGTGCATGGCAGCATTTGAGACGTGGCGACCACGCTCTCCGTATTGATTGTTGACGAGAACCCGGACCGGGCGGCCCTCATTCAGCAAGGGCTTGATGAGGCGGGCTATGGGCCGGTGCGGATTGCCGGTTCCGTGCAGGGCCTCCTGCGGGTGATCGAAGAGTTCGAACCAGCGGTGATCGTCATCGATCTTGCCAATCCGGGGCGTGACCTTCTGGAACATATGTTTCTTGTCTCGCGCACGGTGCAGCGGCCCATTGCGATGT
>JAIBJH010000331.1 GCA_020029455.1 Hyphomicrobiales bacterium | reverse complement strand
GGCAGGCTGCCGTCGATCTTCTTGAAGTCCTGCTTGAAGGCCTGGTCTTCGGTCAAATAGAGCTCGCAAATGCGCGCCGCATTGGAAGAGCAGCCAAGGTCCTTGAGCAGCAGCGTGTAGTAGAGATCGGAACGTTCGTCCGGCGCGTAGCCGATGCCTTCGCCGATCTTGTAGCCGATCCAGCAGCAGCGCATGCAATGGCCGCGGGGCTGGCCTTCCGTCAAGTCCAGCGCATGGCTCAAGGCGCCGATGAGTTCGGCAAGGCGCAGCTGCTGCCCGGGGGCGCTTGTCATGCTGCTATTGCAGCACGGGGATGATTAACGACGGGTGTAACTCGCTTGAGCCGTCATCCCGTGCAAGCGAAGCGCGACACGGGACCCCCTGACGCAGTTCCGCTATAGAGACGATAGAGGCGGCCCCGCCGTTCGCCGGGATAACGATTGGAGGATTGCGTGATTTGCAATGCATTCCGGCGCGTGAGTATCCTATGGGGTGCCGCATGTCCTTCAATTCCCGAATCCTTCCGCTTACCATTGCTGCGGCGCTGTTCATGGAGCAGATGGATTCAACCATCATCGCCACCTCGCTGCCCGACATTGCGAAAGACCTGGGCACCAGCCCCGTTTCGCTGAAGCTTGCCTTCACCACCTATCTTCTGGGCCTCACCGTCGTCTTGCCCGTGAGCGGCTGGCTGGCGGATCGCTTTGGCGCCAGGACCATCTTTCGCCTCGCCATCATCATCTTCACGGCGGGCTCGGTCGCCTGCGGCTTTGCCCACAGCCTGGAATGGCTGATCTTCGCGCGCGGCCTGCAAGGCGTGGGCGGCGCCTTGATGGTGCCGGTGGGGCGCATCATTCTTTTGCGCTCGGTGCAGAAGTCCGAACTTCTCGATGCCATCGCCTGGCTCACCATTCCGGCGCTCATCGGGCCCGTCATTGGTCCTCCAATTGGAGGTTTTATTACAACGGCTTACGATTGGCGCTGGATCTTCTGGATGAACCTGCCCTTTGGTTTTCTGGCGCTGGGCCTCGCGACATGGCTCATGCCCAATGTGAAGGCTGAAGTGCCGCCGCCGCTCGATATCAAGGGCTTTCTGCTCTCCGGCCTCGGCCTGACCTTGGCTGTCTTCGGCATGACGGTGGCCGAGCGCGGAATCTTCGCCGACTGGCAGGTCTGGGCGATGATCCTCACAGGCCTTATGCTGCTTGTGGCTTACTGGTTTCACGCCAAACGGCATCCGGCCCCCATCCTCGATCTGCGCTTGCTGCGCCTGCCCACCTTTCGCTACTCGGTCATTGGCGGAAACCTCTACCGCATCGCGGTCGGCGCCGTGCCCTTCCTCGTGCCGCTCATGCTGCAACTGGGTTTTGGCTACACGGCCTTTGAGACAGGGCTTGTTACCCTGGCATCGGCTATTGGCTCGCTTCTCATGAAGTTCACCGTGGCGCCGATCGTGCGCCGCTTTGGCTATCGGGGGCTCTTGATCTGGAACGGTCTTGTGAGCTGCGCGCTGATTGCCGTGCAGGGGCTTTTCACCGCAACAACCGCCTATGCCATTATGTTCAGCGTGCTGCTAATGGCGGGCTTCACCCGCTCGCTGCAGTTCTCGGCCTTGAACACGCTGGCCTATGCCGATGTCGAAATGCAGGACATGGCGAGAGCCAACGCACTCTATACCGTGGCGCAGCAATTGTTCCTTGCGGTGGGCGTTTCCGCTGCCGCCTTCCTGCTGGATGCCAGGCTCTGGTTCTCTGGGCGCAGCGAACTTGTGGCCGCTGATTTTTCCTTCGCTCTTGTGGCCGTGTCCGTTCTCTCGGCGGTGTCGGTATTCAGTTACGTGAAGCTGCAGCCCGGGGCAGGGGCCAGCATTACGGGAAGGACACACGTTTAATCACGGGTCTTTGACTGCCTTTGTTGCGTTTGTGAGTGTCACTTGAGGCGCGGGATGCACTATGTTGCAGGCCAAAGGAATGCACACATGAAACGCAGAACATTGCTTGCCCTGGCTGCCTCCGGATTGGCGCTGGCCGCCCTGCGGCAGCAATCGGCCGCCACCGAGGGCACATTCGAAGTCACCAAGACCGAAGAGGACTGGCGCAAGCTCCTCTCTCCCGAGCAATTTGCAACGCTGCGCGAAGAGGCGACCGAGCGCCCCTTCACCTCGGCGCTGCTCGAAGAGCATCGCAAGGGAACCTTCAACTGCGCCGGCTGCTCGCTTCCGCTCTATGCTTCGGAAACGAAGTATGACAGCGGCACAGGCTGGCCCAGTTTCTTTGACCATTTGCCCGATGCAATCGGCACCAAGGAAGACAAGTCGCTGTTCGCAACGCGTGTGGAAGTGCACTGCCGCCGCTGTGGCGGGCATCTGGGCCATGTCTTTGAAGATGGCCCGCCGCCCACGGGGCTGCGCTATTGCATGAACGGCGTGGCGCTGATCTTCACGGCTGCGGAGGCTTCATAATCCCTCATGCTGAGGTGCTTTGCGAAGCAAAGCCTCGAAGCATGAACCTTGCGGCGCATCCTTCGAGGCTCGCATACGCTCGCACCTCAGGATGAGGGGAACGTGGACCGCGCGCGCCATGAAGATGAACACCGCATCCTGCCACGACGGCATGCCCACGCGCCCCGATGACTGCAAGCTGCGCCGCGACAGCACATAGCTGGTGCGGGCAAGCTCCGCCTCGCTGCCCGCCCATTTCGCGAACTTCAGCGCCTTCGGCACGTCCGGCGTTTCCATATAGCCGAAGTGGAGATCGATCAGCGCAAAGTCCTTGGAGAGCTTGGTAACCGAAACGCGGGTCTTGTCCTCCACCACCGGATGGTCGCTGGTTCTCACGCAGACGATGGCGTTGTGTTCATGCAGGCCCTGGAAATGCTTGAGGCTGTGCATGAGCGAGGTCGGTGCCGCATCCGGCGTCTGCGTCAGGTAAATGGCCGTACCCTTGACGCGGTGGACAGCGCTCTTGGCAAGGCTCTTCACCACAGTTTCAAGCGGGGCTTCCATAGCGCGGGTCGTCTCGGCAACCTGCCGTGCGCCCGTGCGCCATGTCATCATCAGGAACATGATGAAGGCACCGAGCGCCAAGGGCATCCAGCCGCCATTGGCGATCTTGAGCGCGTTGGCGCCGAAGAAGATGATATCGATGGCAAGGAGCGGCACCATCATCAGGAGCGTTGCCATGAGCGACCAGCGCCAGCGCAGATGGATGACGAAGATGGCGAGAAGCGCCGTCACGATCATCGTGCCCGTCACCGCAATGCCATAGGCCGTCGACAGGTTGGACGATGTCTGGAAGGCAAAGACCAGGACGATGACACCGATCAGCAACAGCCAGTTCACCTGCGGCATGTAGATTTGCCCAGAGGTGGAATGCGAGGTGAAGTTGATGGACAGCCGGGGCATGAGGCCAAGCTGCACCGCCTGCCGCGTCATGGAATAGGCGCCGGTGATGACGGCCTGGCTGGCAATGATGGTCGCCGCCGTGGCGAGCGCCACCATGGGAAGCAGCGCCCATGGAGGCACCATGTAGAAAAAGGGATTTTCCAGAGTTTCGGGCCGGTTCAACACGAGCGCCCCCTGGCCGATATAGTTGAGCGTGAGACAGGGCAGCACGACAAAAAGCCAGGCATATTTGATCGGCGCCCGGCCAAAATGGCCCAAGTCTGCGTAAAGTGCCTCAGCGCCTGTGACGGCGAGGAAGACCGCGCCAAGCACCACAAGGCCGATGATGCCGTGGGAACTCATGAAGGTGATTGCATATGTCGGGCTGAAGGCCATGAGCACGGAAGGCCGGTCCATGATGTTCGAAATCCCGGACGCGGCAATGGCGATGAACCAGACCAGCGTTATGGGCCCGAAGAGTTTGGCGACTGCCGCAGTGCCGCGCGACTGCATCGCGAACAGCGCAATGATGATGGCAAGCGATATCCAGATGATGTAGGGCTCGAAGGCGGGAGTGGCGACGTTGAGGCCCTCGACCGCCGAGAGCACAGAGATGGCCGGTGTGATGATGGCATCGCCGTAAAACAGCGCCGCACCTACTACGCCGAGAATGGGAATGATGGGGATGAACTTGCCGCGCCCGCGCTGGGCCAGCGCCATCAGGGAAAGCGTTCCGCCTTCGCCCTTGTTGTCGGCATTGAGCAGGATGAAGACATATTTGACGGTGACGACAAGAACGAGCGCCCAGATGATGAGCGAGAGGACGCCGAGGACGAGAGTCTCATTCACAACGGCGTCCTGGTGTAGGCCCGCCTTGACCGCCTCGCGCAGCGCATAAAGCGGGCTTGTGCCGATGTCGCCATAAACGACGCCGATGGCGCCGAGCGCCAGAATCCAGAAGGAAGCCGGCCGGACCTGGTGGTCCGCGCCGTGCCCTGAAAGCCCGGGATCGTCCGGAGCCTCCGTGTTTGAAGCAGTAATGCTCATGATGAATCTCCTGTTATGCTGCAGTGCAGCAAGGCGGGCGGATATGCTCCCGGTCAACGCGGATGAAAACTGCTATGCTGACATGGCTGGAGCGTAATCTTACCATAGGCAGCGGTTAGACGCGATTTTTGCAGGTTCATAAAATCGTTATGAAACATCAGGTTAATGCGGGGGCATAAAGCATGCCACGAACTATGGTTGAGGGAGTGTTGCGATGGAATCGAGACCCAGGACGGCTTTGCACCTGCTGAAGGAGGGCGGTTTCCTGCTCGGGCCGGAGTGGGAGAAGGCCCATGCCATCTGCCAGGAGGCAGAGGGGACATTTGAATATGACCTCGTCCATGCGCTGGCCCACTGGATCGAGGGCGACATCCAGAACCGCGACTACTGGTACCGCCGCGTCGGCAAGGATTGGAAGCGCGCCGAGACCATCGAGAAGGAGTGGGAGGGGATTGCGGAGAGACTTGGAACCTGATGTTCCGGCCAGGCGTTTCATTCCGGTATCACTCTGATGACAGGAGTTGCCCATGGAACAGCAGATCATCGCACTCGAAAAGTCATTCTGGCAGGCCATCGTCGATGAGGACACCGACAAGGCCATTTCATTGCTGGATAAAAAGTCTTTGTTGACGGGCGCCCAGGGCGTCAATGCGCTGACCCACGGCGACTACAAGAAAATGGCGCAGATGCCGAACTGGAAAGTTCATTCCTTCGATCTCAGCAAGATCAATGTGGT
>JAIBJH010000330.1 GCA_020029455.1 Hyphomicrobiales bacterium | reverse complement strand
GTGATGCCCTGGAGGCCCACTTCCTGCAGCGCCTCTTTCACCTCATCGAGCTTGAACGGCTTGATGATCGCTTCGATCTTTTTCATCTACTGACGCCTCGTTCTTCTGAGGAGGCGGATAGCAGGAGCCATGCCAGAATCAAAGCCAATGGAATCAAGAGGTTGTGCTGACGATCCGGGCGCTCGCACCGAAATCTCTGCTCACCAATCAGGCGAGTGCCTAAAATTTGTGCAGGCCCTCCCAATTTCCTCCATCGGCGTCCCGGACTTGATCCGGGATCAACCCGCCGATCCAGACTGCATGGAGCGGTCAAGTCGGCCCGTGAAAAGAGAACTGATAAATCAAAGCGCGCACGTTCTTCCCAAGCGGCCCTTGCGTGGGCGCCCGCGCAAGGCTAGTGCCGCCAGCCAAAATGGAAACGTAGCAATGCGAATGTTATCTGCACTCGGCGCTGTGGCAATGGCGGTTTTGGTTTTTGGCAGTTTCGCTTCAGCGGTAACGCCTGCGCAGCAAGCCGAAGCAGACAGCATTTGCAGGAAGGCTTACGGCAAGGGATTCCGAAAGGCGGTATACGTCAAAAAGGAGGTTGCCGATTGCCTTGACCATGGATCAACTTTGACGGAACTGCGGGCCATTGGCATCAAGGGCTGCGCCAAGAGAAAAATGGCATTTCGCAGTTTTGAGATCATTAGCCGAGGCAATGTTCGTTTTGCATGCAAGCCACTCTAGAGCAGCCGACGGTCAATTTGACCGTCGACAAGCTGTTCTAGCACCCGTCTCCTTGACATAGGGAACTATCTGCGCTCGCGCGGGCGCAGATGCTGGATTAGTTCCGCCAAATCCTTGTTGCGCATTTCATCCAGCTTCTCATGCAGCGCCATGATCTCGATCTCCGCCTTGAGGTTCACTTCATAATCATGCGTCGCCTGCAGCCGGTCCTTCGCGGCCTGGCGGTTCTGGCTCATCATGATGATCGGTGCCTGTGCCGCCGCCAGCATGGAGAGAAACAGGTTCAGAAGAATGTAAGGGTAGGGATCGAAGGGCGAAGCCAGCGCTGCGCTGTTGAGAAGAACCCAGGCAGCGAGCACGGCGCCGAAGGCGATCACGAAGCTCCACGATCCGCCGATCTCCGCTACGCTGTCCGCCAGCCGCGCTCCAAAGGTCTGGCCCGCCAGATGAAGTTCGTTGGGATCGCGCGACACGGCGATGCGCTTCGCCACACGCTCGATCACGCGCCGCTCGCGCTCCTTGATGTCCTTGTAATCGAGTTCCAGCAGTCGCTGGGCGAGAAGCTTCACGGAGTCATCGGCGGGGTTGGTCATGGGGTAGCTCCCTTTTGGGTTCGTGCGAGAATACACTGCCTCTCGGCTTGACAAAAACTGTCCTTCGGGCTTGAGGGGCGCACATCAAGTTCTGGGAGCAGACTCATGGCCAAGCGCGCGCAACAAAAACACAAGATCGCATTGTTGACGGCGGGCGGCCTCGCGCCCTGCCTCTCAGCGGCAGTTGGCTTCCTCATCGACATGTATTCGAAGAAGCTGCCCAAGGCCGAGATCATCGGTTACCGTAACGGCTACATGGGCCTCCTCAAGGGCTGGTCGATCCCGGTGACGAAGGAGGTGCGCAAGCACGCACTCGTCCTCACCCAGCATGGCGGCTCGCCCATCGGCAATTCCCGCGTCAAACTCACCAACGTCAAGGATTGCGTGAAGCGCGGCCTTGTGAAGGAAGGCGAGAACCCGCTCCATGTGGCGGCCGAACAATTGGTGAAGGACGGCATCACTATCCTCCATACGATCGGCGGCGACGACACCAACACCACGGCGGCAGACCTCGCCGCCTATCTCGCCATCAACAACTACAAGCTCACCGTAGTGGGCCTTCCCAAGACCATCGACAATGACGTGGTGCCCATCAAGCAGACGCTCGGAGCGATCACGGCGGCAGAGCAGGGCGCCATCTTCTGGGAAAACTCAGTCAACGAGCAGAGCACCAATCCGCGCATGCTCCTCATTCACGAAGTGATGGGCCGGAACTGCGGCTGGCTCACGGCGGCGACGGCCGAGACCTATCGCAAGCGCCTCAAGAAACTGAAATTCCTTCCCGGCTTCGGCCTGCCCATGGCTTACAAGGATATTGACGCCGTCTATGTGCCGGAAGTTTCCGTCGATCTTGAAGCCGAAGCCGCGCGCCTCAAAAAGGTGATGGACGAGGAAGACTGCGTCACCATCTTCTTGAGCGAGGGCGCAGGCGTTGAAGACATCGTGACCGAGATGCGCGCGAGAGGCGAAGAGCCGGAACGCGATGCCTTCGGCCACGTCAAGATCGACAAGATCAATCCCGGCGCCTGGTTCGCCAAGCGCTTCGCCGACATGGTGAATGCCGACAAGGTGCTGGTGCAAAAGTCAGGTTATTTCTCGAGATCCGCCAAGGCCAACATGGAAGACTTGGCCCTCATCAAGACCATGTGCACCGCAGCGGTAAAGAACGCACTTGCCGGCATCTCCGGCGTCATCGGCCACGACGAAGAAAAGAAGGGCACGCCGTTGCGGGCAATCGAATTCCCCCGCATCAAGGGCGGCAAGGCCTTCAACGTGAAGGAGAAATGGTTCGGCGCGCTTCTGAAAGACATCGGCCAGCCCATGGGGAAGACCTTACCGGCCAAAAAGCACTGAACCTATCTTCAATCTATCGAGTGATCCTTTTCCGCGAGATGATGTCGCCATCAAACGAACTCACACTGATTTTGTATTTCTTTCCGCC
>JAIBJH010000329.1 GCA_020029455.1 Hyphomicrobiales bacterium | reverse complement strand
GGCACGCTGATCAGGCGCTACAAGCGCTTCCTCGCCGATGTGCGTTTGGACGATGGAAGCTTTGTGACGGCTACCTGCCCCAACACCGGCACCATGCTGGGCCTAACCGATCCCGGCATGACGATCCACCTGTCACGCAGCGACAGCACAACCCGAAAATATGCCCACACCTGGGAAATGACGGAGCGCCCCGGCTTCGGCCTCATCGGCATCAACACTGGACGGCCGAACTATCTTGTCGAAAAGGCGATCGGTTCCGGGCTGATCGCGTCGATCGCAGGCTATGACAACATCCGGCGGGAAGTGAAATATGGAACGAACAGCCGGATCGACCTGCTGTTGGAAAAGGAAGGAAAGCCGCCCTGCTATGTGGAAGTGAAGAACGTCACCCTCTACCGCAAGCAGAAACTCGCCGAATTCCCCGACTGCGTAACCGAGCGCGGCACCAAACATCTCGCCGAACTTTCCGCCATGGTGAAGGCAGGACACCGCGCCGTCATGGTCTATTGCATCCAGGGCGGCGGGGCGGAAGCCTTTGCGCTGACACCCGACATTGACCCTATTTACGATGCTGCCTTCCGCAAGGCCCGGGCCCAAGGGGTTGAAGCAATCGCCGTGACCTGCCATGTAGGGCTGGAAAGGATTTCCGTGGACGGCACCGTTCCCGTGCTGGAGTGAGGATGCAGACAGTCGAGACAGAGACGAAAGGCACGCGCATCAAGCTGCACAAGCCGGAAGACTTTGCGCATATGCGTAAAGCTGGCCGGCTCGCCGCTGCCTGTCTTGATCTCCTCATCGAGAAGGCCCAGCCGGGCGTGACGACGGCGGAGCTCGACAAGCTCTGCGTAGACTTCGCCCGCGACCACAAGGCGATCCCTGCCACCGTGAACTACCGCGGCTACAAGCACGCCATCTGCACCTCGATCAACCATGTGGTCTGCCACGGCATGCCCAATGACAAGCCGCTGCTCGATGGCGACATCGTCAACATCGACGTGACGCTGATCGTCGATGGCTGGCACGGTGACACCAGCCGCATGACCAATATCGGCGAAGTCTCGCGCAAGGCAGAGCGGCTTGTCGAAGTGACCTATGAATGCCTGATGCGCGGCATCGCGGCGGTAAAGCCCGGCGGGCACTTGGGTGACATCGGCCACGCCATCCAGAGCTATGCCGAACATGAACGCTGCTCGGTGGTGCGTGATTTCTGTGGGCATGGCCTGGGCCTGGTCTTCCACGACCATCCCAATGTGCTGCACTATGGCCGCACTGGCGAAGGTGTTCTCCTGAAGCCCGGCATGTTCTTCACCATCGAGCCCATGATCAATCTCGGCAAGCCCCATGTGAAGGTGCTTTCCGACGGCTGGACGGCGGTGACGCGCGACCGTTCGCTCTCGGCGCAGTTCGAGCACACGGTAGGCGTCACCGAGACGGGCGTTGAAATCTTCACCACCTCGCCCAAGGGGCTCGACTGCCCGCCCTACAAATTCTGAACCATGGCCAAGGGCTTCGCTGATATGGGCCCGCCCACCTATCTCGGCCACCGCGAACGCCTGCGCGACCGCTTCATGGAAGGCGGCGCCGATGCCATGCCGGATTATGAGCTGCTGGAAATGGTGCTGTTCCGCGCCATCAAGCGCGGCGACACCAAGCCAATCGCCAAGGCGCTGATCGCCCGCTTCGGCACTTTTGCAGAAGTCATCAGTGCACCGACGAATTTGCTCCTGGAGGTGAAAGGCGTCGGCCCCGCCATCGTCACCGAATTGAAACTGATCCGCGCCGCCGCGCTGCGCCTCGCCAAGGGCGAGGTGGTGAACCGCCCGGCGCTCAACACCTGGAACGCCATCGTTGATTATTGCCGCGCCGCCATGGCCTTCGAGGAGCGCGAGAATTTCCGCATCCTCTTCCTCGACAAGAAAAACCAGCTCATCGCCGACGAGGTGCAGCAGGAAGGCACCGTTGATCACACGCCGGTCTATACCCGCGAGGTGATCAAGCGCGCCCTGGAGCTGTCGTCAACGGCGATAATTCTGGTGCACAACCACCCCTCGGGCGATCCCACGCCTTCCTTCGCCGACGTCGAAATGACCAAGAGGATCGTGCAAGCCGGTGAAAAGCTTGGGGTTTTGGTCCACGACCACATCGTCATCGGCCGCAAGGGCCATGTCAGTTTCAGAAATCTTCAACTCATCTGAAATTATTCCTTGACAAGGAATTGCAATCTCGCTATGTAGGAAACAATAGGCGGTTCTGCCGCCCTGCTGATTGACATCGTGAATGGGTGCGCCGGCCACCTGAAAGCCCGGCAAGTGAAGGCGGAGGCGCATGTCCCGGCCCCACTCGTCATGCCTGCGACGGCAGGCATCCCGCTTCTTGGGCAGAAGCGGGGTTCTCTCCTATGCCTGCTCGCGAAGGCGGCGGCGGGAATGACGATGTGGTGGGGTGAACGCTTGGTCTAGAGACGAACTAGCCTTTGATTGCGGGGAACAAACCGAGGCATTCGGTTGCAAGCTGTCTCACTTTCTCCCACGCGGGCAGACCAAGGCCACGATAGGTCCATACGTCATCTGTTTTGCCATCGGACATGGCTGTGAGCAGAGAGTCAATCTGAGAGCACAGTTGGAGCAATTTCCCTGAAAGACCAAACTCTTCAAACCGCCAGCGGGTCGATAGAAAAGAATCTGAGAACTCAAGCGCTAGCTCATCGACCAACTCAGCCTCCGGATTGGAACCGTGTTTGAGTTGTTCCAGATATGCTATTTG
>JAIBJH010000102.1 GCA_020029455.1 Hyphomicrobiales bacterium | reverse complement strand
AATGGCGCGAGTGACGGGGCTCGAACCCGCGACCTTCGGCGTGACAGGCCGACGCTCTAACCAACTGAGCTACACCCGCTTAGGGCTGGCCGGGGCTTTAGAGAAGGGTCTCTTGGCTGTCAAGTTTAGAGGTCATCATATTTATTCCCTCATCATGAGGGTGGCAGGAGGCGGCGCTTGCCTCAGAACGGCGTGCCATCCTTTCGGGTCACTACAAAGGTGCCGTTGGTCTTGATAGCCTTCATGTCCACATCCGGGTAGATGACGGATTCAGTCTGGGAACGAGTGCCAATCACCAGAAAGCGCGCGACCTTACCCGACTCGTTGATCACCTGGTGGGCATTGCCGCCGCCTGCTTTGAAACCTGCCACCATGCCAGGACGAAATGGATGGCGGCCATGATTGTCCACAATCACCATATCACCGTCGAGCGCCATGAGAAGTTCATCCTCCTCGGCGTGGGTATGGCGGTGCGACGACCAGGCACCAGGCTCCAACACCGTGATATTGGCGCCGAAATGACTGATGCCGAAGGCATCGCCCAGGGCAGTGCCGCTGCGGCCGCTCACCTCCTTGGCATAGACGTCAGGATAGATGGTGGCCTTGCGGACAGGCAGTTCACTAATCAGCCGCGTTGTCTGGTGTTCAGCCATGTTGGAAATACTCTCAGTTGATCTGGTTCACGGCATCGACGACCGCATCGAATGTGAGCAGTGTCGAGGCGTGGCGGGCCTTGAAATCGCGCACCGGCAACAGTGCCTCGCAATCGGCCCATTTGCCGTTCGGAGGGGCGCCGTTTTCCTTCAGCATTTTGTGCATCTGCTCGCGCAATGTGCGTAGCTCATCGGGGGTTGAACCAATGACATGGCGGGCCATGATGGAGGACGAGGCCTGGCCCAGAGCGCAGGCTTTCACATCATGCGCAAAGTCTGAAATCTTGCCGTCCTTCATGTTGATGTCGACGGTGACTTTTGAACCGCAAAGCTTCGAGTGGGCAAGGGCCGTGGCATCGGGGTGCGGCAGCCGCCCGAGCCGTGGAATATCGGCAGCAAGCCCCAAAATCTTTTTGTTGTAAACGTCGTTGATCATGGCCATATTTCCGCAACGGCACGCCCGCCGCGTGGGTTGAATATATACCACGATATGGGAAGCGTGAATGCTTTCTGAAAGGGTCTGCCCTGATCCATAGGCGGCGCGGAGCCGTAGTATGGGCTTTCCGGAAACAATACACGCAAGGAAAATCCCCGATGGACCTTAAAGTCAGCGACAAGCCCTATCAGCATTCCACGAACCAGCCCTCCGAGGCTGAAGCCGAGGCGGCGGTGCGCACTCTGCTTGCCTGGGCGGGGGATGATCCGCGTCGCGAGGGCCTCAGGGATACGCCACGGCGAGTTGCCAAGGCCTACAAGGAATATTTCTCTGGTTACGGCCAGGATCCTGCCGACATTCTTGAGCGGGTGTTCGAGGAAGTCGGTGGCTATGACGACATGGTGATGCTGAAGGACATCCCGTTCACCTCCCATTGCGAGCACCACATCGCACCGTTCTTCGGCCGCGCCCATGTGGCCTATCTGCCGATGGGTGGTGTTGTCGGTCTTTCAAAAATCGCCCGCACGGTCGACGTGTTTGCCAAACGCCTGCAGACGCAGGAGACCATGACAGCGCAGATCGCCAATGCAGTATGCGAACATCTGGGCGCGCGAGGTTCTGCTGTGATGCTGGAAGCAGTCCACACCTGCATGTCGATGCGCGGTGTGCAGAAGCCCGGCGTTGCCACGGTGACAACGCAGTTCGTGGGCGAGTTCAAGAGCAATCCCCTGCTCCAGGCCCGCTTCATGGAACAGCTGCGCATGCCGAGGAGCGATTTTCCGGTCTAGCCCTCCGGGCTTGCCCTTGCTGGCACAATTGGCCATGAAGTCGGCATGGCCAAGGACGAAACCACCGAACTATCGCTAGCCTTCGACAAGGATGGGCTTGTCGGCTGCATCGTCGTCGATGCCGCGAGCAACGAAGTGCTGATGTTCGCCCATATGAATGCCGAGGCACTGGCGGCAACACAACGCACGGACCGTATTCATTTCTACAGCCGCTCGCGCGAGAAATTGTGGATGAAGGGCGAAACTTCAGGCGAAACTTTTCGCGTCGTCGAGATGCGCGTTGATTGCGACCAGGATTGTCTGCTGGTGCGCGTGGAAGCCGAGGGCAAGGGTAATGCCTGCCACACGGGTAGACGCAGTTGTTTCTATCGTGTGGTGGATGGCGACAGGTTGGTGTTCAAATAAGCCCTTATGCTGAGGAGCGAGCGGCACGGCTGCGAGCCTCGAAGCGTGCAATATGCGGCTCACCCTTCGAGGGCGCTTTCGCGCCGCCTTAGGGTGAGGAACCCGTTCTCAAGCCGCGCCTGCGATATAGGCCTTCATGTGGTCGGCCTCGCGTTCGATGCACTCAATGCGGTGCTTCACCACGTCGCCGATCGACACCATGCCGGCAAGCTTGCCGCCGGAAACGACCGGCAAATGGCGGATGCGATTTTCCGTCATCAAAGTCATCAGTTCCTGTTCGTCATCACCTTCGGAACAGGTTTTCACGTTGCGGGTCATGATGGCCGAGGCCGGCTTGGCCAGCAGTGAAGCACCCTCTTTGGCGAGATGCTTCACCACGTCGCGTTCCGACACGATGCCTTCGATCTTGCCCGCGGCGTCGGTTACCACGATGGCGCCGATGCGCTTTTCGGCCAGGGTTTTCACGATGTCGGCAATCTTGTCAGTGCCGCGCGCGGTAAACACGTTGCGGCCCTTCACGCCGAGAATATTCGAGACGGACATTGCTGCCTCCTGTGCTTTGCGTGAGCGTGCAAAAACACTATCACACAAATGTGGCGGGTGGAACCTTTGGCCGGTCCAAAAGGTAAAAAAGCACAAGCCCAACAATGAAGCCGGCGAGGTGCGCCTCCCAGGCAATGCTGCGTTCCTCCAGGAAAGCCGTGCCAGTTGCCATCTGGGTGGCGCCAGTGAAAAATGTCATGGCCAGGAACAAGATAGCGAAAGCAAGGGCGCGCGAGTTCACCAGCAGTTCTTGGAACGAAAGCACTCTCAGTAATGTGTGATCCAGCTTCTCATTGCCGCGGAAGCGGTAGTCGGGACCGCAAATGATGGGGATCGCTGCCGCGAGCACGGCAGAAACCGAGGCCGATGCGCCGACAACGATCAGGAATTTTCCCCAATGAGCGAACAACACCGCGGCGGCCCCCGCAATTGCGGACAGGACCAGTAGCAGCAGGTAG
This sequence comes from Hyphomicrobiales bacterium, assembly GCA_020029455.1. Taxonomy (GTDB): domain Bacteria; phylum Pseudomonadota; class Alphaproteobacteria; order Rhizobiales; family Aestuariivirgaceae; genus Aestuariivirga. Next base: position 11,879 of record JAIBJH010000102.1, on the reverse strand, counting down.
CGCGAGGTGCCCCAGCGCCGCGCCAGCGGCGTTGAAAAGATCAGGAGCCAGATGCTGTTCGATCCCAGATGCATGGCATCGCCGTGGAGCAGCGCGTAGGTGAGGAAGGACCAGTATTGCGCGCCCTCCGGAAAGGCAACGGGCTCGCCTCCTCCAAAGCGCACCGGAATGAAGGACAAGGCATAGAGCGACCACACCTGCCAGTCCTCGCCCAAGAACCACAGGCCCAGGTGAACCGCGATGAGGATTGCGATGACCGCCAGCACAACGGCAGGGACATTTATGGCCGACGGAGATGGGGCCGGGACAGCCGGCTCAGGGTCAAAGGGCATGGGAAACAGACAAGGTAAAGATGATGGTTCTCACTGCTGGCATGGCACCTGCACAGCCTAGCGCAAGACGTTTCCAATTGGGACAAGGCTTCAAGCCACGAGAGAACATGCAGGATTCCATCCTAAATACAGAATATGACACGCAAATCCTGCATCCAGGAAGCCGCAGGCTGTTCGCCCATTGGGAAACACTGCGAGCTGAACGCCCCCTTCCGAAGCGCGAGGAGCTAACCTTCGCGTCGGTGAAGGACCTGATGCCGGACATGGTTGTGCTTGAACGGGACGATGCACGAGGCGGTTACCGCTTCCGCCTGGCAGGAAGCCGGGTGTGCGAGCTCTTCGGCAGGAACCTCACATCAGGCGATGCGCTTGCCGGCTGGGATGCCTTTGAAGCGAGCATTCTCAGCAACCATTTTGAGCTGGCTCTCAAGAACTTCCAGCCCGTCCTCTTGCGCATGCGCCTTCTCACCGATACGGGGCTGACACTCGCCGCCGAACTCATCGCCATGCCAATCCAGGCTCGGGAGTCAGACCGCATCCAGCTCATTGGCGGGCTCTTCTCGTTCTGCGATACGAGCGACCTTTCACACCAATACATCCGGGCAAGGGAACTTGTCTCCGCCCGCGCCATCTGGACGGAACATGAGGGCGGCGCCTTGCAGGGCATAATCGACCGGGCCCTGGCCGATGCCAAAAGGCGGCCCGCGCGCCGTCCGCCCTTGAGAGTTCTAGAGGGCGGCAAGTCGGTGCACTGACCGGTAGAGTCCTTAACACTACCTTTACCATAAAAGCCCAATCTCTCCGGTTGCAGACGGCTCACTGCAGCTCCAGCGCGGGGCTGCAGCGGCGGAACTTCGGGAGGTCCACGTGACTGCACTTGCTCAAAACATGCCCCCGGAAGAGGCTCAATCTGGGCTCGCCAGCGTGGTTTTCGGGCGTTTCATGCTGCCAGATATGACCGAGCATGCTTGTCAGGTCATCGAAATGGGTCCGGACAACGCCGTCTTTGCCACCAGCGAAGTGCCGCCCATCGGCCTGCCCATTGTCGCCTATCTCGAAGACTTGGGCCGCGTCGAGGTGATTTCGGGTGCGCCAGTGCCCGGTGGCTTCCGGGTGAGATACGCCTATACGGGTGCCAGGCTGGAACGCTTCAGATCGCGCATCAGCTACCTCAAGCAAAGGGCGGACGGTGCTCCCGACCATCGCCGCCATGCCCGTTTCGAGCCCAAGGACAAGCACACCAACCTCACCCTGCCGGATGGCCGCAGTTATCCGTGCGAGGTCATGGACATTTCCATTTCGGGCTGCGCCATCAAGACCGACGTCATGCCCAGCCTCGGCACGGCGCTTCTCGTCGGCAAGATGAAGGGCCGCGTAGTGCGCTATTTTGAAAGCGGCGTTGGTATAGAGTTCACCAAGCAGCTGACCGTGCAGGACAGCTGATCACAAATCTACGACATCAACGACGCCGGTTGCGGCCTTAAGCGCGCCGCGGATTTGCGGCGAGACGACGAATTTGCTACCGAGCGAGATGTCGATCTCGCGGCCACTTTCGGTGATCAGCGTCACGACCACCGGCGCCTTACCGCCCTGCTGAAGCCTTTTGGCAATCGAGTCGACTGGAATCGCATCGCGCACGAAGATTTGCAAACCCTGCACGGCATTCGCCGCCGCCTTGTCCAGCGCCTCGACGCCCTGAAGCCTGAGTTTCACCTCATCGCCATCCATGTCGGCCTCGACGCGGATGATCACCGACTTGCCGGGCTCAAGTAGATCGCGCGCAGCGTTGAGCGTGTCGGAGAAGCATACAGCTTCGAACTGGCCTGATGGATCGGAGAATCCGACAAAGGCAAAACGGTTGCCAGCCTTGGAGCGGCGTTCCTGCCGGTGCGTGACGGTAGCGGCGAGCTTTGCAGCACTTGCGCCGTTTGATTTCACTTTGCTGACAAAGCCTGCATGGCTTTCGACGCCAAGCCGCGTCAGCGCCTTGCCGTAGTCGTCGAGCGGATGGCCCGAGAGATAGAAGCCCACGGCCTCGAACTCATGGGCGAGGCGCTCCATAGGCAGCCAGTTCTCGCGCGGGGGTAGCACAATGTCTGGTGCCGCGGCAGACTTTCCACCGCCAAAGAGATCATTCTGGCCTGCTGCCTGCTCTGTCGTCGAACGATTGGAAAGACCGATCAGCATGTCGATTGAATCGAGCACCTGAGCCCGGTTGCGGTTGAGGCTGTCAAAGGCGCCGGACTTGGCGAGGCTTTCCAGCGCGCGGCGGTTCAGCGACTTGGCTTCGACGCGGCGGGCGAATTCGGCAAGCGAGTTGAAGGCACTGCCCTCCTCGCGCTTTTGCACCAGATGGGCGACGGCCCCTGCCCCAACATTCTTCAACGCGGCCAGCGCATAGACAATGGCGCCCTCACGCACATCGAATTCGGTGCCGCTGGCATTGATAGAGGGCGGCACGACGGTGATGCCGAGCCGCGTTGCTTCTTGCTTGAACTGCATGAGCTTGTCGGTGTTGCCCATGTCGAGCGTCATGGAAGCCGCGAGGAATTCAACCGGATAGTTCGCCTTGAGGTAGGCCGTCTGGTAGCTGACATAGGCGTAAGGGGCCGAGTGCGATTTGTTGAAACCATATTCGGCGAATTTGGCGCAGGCATTGAATACCTCGACGGCAAGCTGTTCCGAATAGCCACGCTCCATGGAGCCCTTGATGAATGTGCCACGCTGCTCATCCATTTCCTTCTGGATCTTCTTGCCCATGGCGCGGCGCAGAAGATCGGCTTGAGCCAGCGTATATCCCGCCATATCGCGAGCCACCTGCTGCACTTGTTCCTGATAGGTGATGATGCCGTAGGTTTCTTTCAGGGTCGGTTCCAGCACGGGGTGCAGATATTCCACCGGCTCTTTGCCGAGTTTTCGTGCGCAATAGAGCGGGATGTTGGCCATGGGACCAGGCCGGAACAGAGCCACGAGCGCGATCAGGTCCTCGAAGCGGTCGGCGTGCATGGCGCGCACCGCATCGCGCATGCCCGAACTTTCCAACTGGAACACGCCTACCGTGTCGCCGTGCGACAGCATCTTATATGTCGCCGCATCGTCGAGCGGAATCTTGCGGGCATCGAAGCCGGGTACGCGGCGGCGGATCAGCGTTTCGGCCTTGGCGATAACGGTCAGAGTCTTGAGGCCGAGGAAGTCGAACTTCACCAACCCCGCTTTCTCGACATATTTCATGTTGTATTGTGTAGCGGCAAGCCCAGAGCGTGGATCGCGGTAGAGCGGCACAAGCTGTTCAAGAGGCCTGTCTCCGATCACGATCCCTGCAGCATGGGTCGAGGCGTTGCGATAGAGACCCTCGAGCTTCAACGCGATCGAGAAGAGTTCCTTCACCACTGGATCGCGATCGCGTTCCTCCTGCAGGCGCGGCTCGCCGTCAATTGCTTGCTGAAGCGTCACGGGCTTTGCGGGGTTCATGGGGATCATCTTGGAGAGACGGTCCACATGGCCATATGACATCTGCAACACGCGCCCCACATCGCGCGTCACCATGCGGGCCTGCAGTTTGCCGAAGGTGATGATCTGCGCCACGTTCTCCTTGCCGTAGCGTTGCTGTACATAGTCGATCACTTCGTCGCGGCGTTCCTGGCAGAAGTCCACGTCGAAGTCGGGCATGGAGACGCGATCAGGATTGAGGAAGCGCTCGAATAGCAGATTGAAGCGCAGGGGATCGAGATCGGTGATGGTGAGCGAATAGGCGACGAGCGAACCCGCGCCCGAGCCGCGCCCCGGACCTACGGGTATGCCTTGCTTCTTGGCCCACTGGATGAAGTCGGCCACGATCAAGAAGTAACCGGCATAGTTCATCGTGATGATGACGGAGAGCTCGAACTCAAGCCGCTTTTCATAGTCCTCGCGGCTCATGCCGGGAGCAAGACCGCCTTCCGCAATACGTACCTCCAGCCCCGCTCTTGCCTGTTCGCGAAGTTCTTCTTTCTCGTCGCCCTCATCGAAGCGCGGCAGGATGGGGTTGCGGCCCTTGACAAAAAAGGCGCAGCGATTCGCAATCTCGATGGTATTTTCGATGGCCTCCGGAATGTCAGCAAAGAGGGCGGCCATCTCGCCCTGCGATTTGAAGTAATGTTCCGGAGTCAGCCTGCGGCGATCCTCGGCCGAAATCACTTCGCCCTCCGCGATGCAGATCAGCGCATCATGGGCAGCGAAGTCAGCGGCTGTTGCGAAATACGGCTCATTAGTTGCTGCGAGCGGTATGCCGTGGTCATAGGCGATAGCGATGAGGCCTTCTTCCGCCGCCCTTTCCTGCTCCGTGCCGTGGCGCTGAAGTTCGATGTAGAAACGGTCGCCGAAGAGTTGCTTGAGGCGAAGCGCCAATACTTCCGCATGAGCGTGCTGGCCCTGCACGAGTTCCGCATTGAGCGGCCCGGCAGGTCCGCCGGACAGACAGATCACACCTTCCGCACACTGTTCCAGCAAAGCCCATGGCACATGAGGCTCGTCATGGGCGCTAACGTCGAGGAAGCTGCGGCTCGAAAGCCGCATGAGGTTGGTATAACCCCTCTCGCTCTGGGCCAGCAGCACAAGGCTGGGGAAATGGCGGATGCCGGTCTGCTGTTTCTGCGCCTGACCAGGCAAAGGCTCGGCAAAGTCCACCTTCAGTGCAAGACCGACGATGGGCTGCAGCGCCGCTTCCTTCAATGTGTCGGAGAATTCCAGCGCGCCAAAGAGATTGCCCGTATCGGTGATGCCAAGCGCCGGCATGCCGTGCTGGGCGGCAAGCTTCGCCATCTGCTTGATCAACAAAGCAGGAAAGCGCAGCTTGAGGCGGCGATACATGGCAAGAGCCTTGCCTTCGCTGAGATTAGCGGCAAGCAATACGCCATGGGGTTGTTGCCTGCCCAGTGCCATGCCGTTTGCAGTCAATGTGGCCTGCCGCGAAGCCAACGCCACGCATTGCGCCGTGAAGTCGCCCTGCCCTTCCAGCGAGGGAATGGAGTGGACTGCTGCGGGCTGCCGCCATTCCTCGGCCGCGCGGCCAGTGATTGAGGCGACATAATCCTGTGATTCGGCCGGAAGACTGCGCTTTCCTGCAAGCCAGTCACTCACACGCTCTTCGCCCGCATTGTAGGCAGCAGCGGCGAGGCCAAGATTGCCGAACTGTGTTTTTAGATAGGACAAGTACGAAGCAGACGCCGCTATGGCTCCGATTGGCTCAAAAGGATCAGCGAGTTTTCGGCGTTCGGCGGTCTTTGGCATGAACTGGGCAATGCCCTGCGCGCCCTTGGGGCTCACGGCATTGGGATCGAACAGGCTTTCTTTCCATAAGAGGCGGACAAAGAAGTTGCGGTCAAGGCCATGGGTTGCGGCTGAGGTTTCTACCGCAGCGCAGATGCTTCGCGCGTAGGCCAACCTGTCAGTCTTTGTGGCGGCTTCTGCCGATTGAAGCAGCGCGAGTAGCGCAAACAGAGGCCTAGTTTTTGACCAGCTTGCCATTGTGCAACGCGAAAGTGCGGGTCATGCGCTTGGCAAGGTCCACATTGTGCGTGGCAATCAAGGCGCCGAGACCTTCCTCGTTGATCAGGCGCATGAATTCCTCCTGCACCAGTGCGGCAGTACCGGGATCGAGATTGCCTGTCGGTTCATCGGCCAGAAGCAGCAAGGGGCGGTTTGCAATGGCACGGGCGATGGCCACGCGCTGCTGCTCGCCGCCCGACAATTCCGCCGGACGGTGGTCAAGCCGGTGATCCAGGCGCAGGCGCGTCAAGAGTTCCTTGGCCCGCGTGACCGCTGCAGCTTTCGATGCGCCCGCAATGAGTTGCGGCATGATGACATTTTCGAGCGCCGAGAATTCCGGCAGCAGATGATGGAACTGATAGACAAAGCCAATGCCGATGCGGCGCACGCGGGTGCGCGAGGCATCATCCATGGCCGTGCAATCCTGGCCCGCCACAAGTACCTGGCCGGAAGTGGGCCGTTCCAGCAATCCGGCGATATGTAGAAGCGATGATTTGCCGGAGCCCGATTGCCCGAGAAGCGCCACTACCTCGCCGGCGCGCACATCCAGCGAAAGATTGTCGAAGACGGTGAGCTCGCTCTCGCCCCCGCCATAGTGACGCGAGACTTTGTGCAGCGATAGGGCCGGATGCAGCTTCATTCGTATCTGAGCGCCTCGACAGGATCGAGCTTTGCGGCGCGCCAGGAGGGAAAGAGTGTTGCCAGGAAAGTCAGCAGTAGCGTGAGAAGTACGATTGCCGTCACCTGTACTGGCTCGATGCGCGCCGGTAGCTGGGCGAGATAATAGAGTTCGGCATTGAAGGCATCGACACCGCTGATGAGCTGGATTCCTTTACGGATATTTTCCGCATTGGCGGCGATGAGCAATCCCAGCAATAACCCGGCGATGGTTCCCGTGACACCTACGGCGGCACCGGTAAGGAAGAACACCCGCTGCATGGCGGCGGATGTGGCGCCCATGGTGCGCAGGATTGCAATGTCACGCGATTTGTCCTTCACCAGCATGGTGAGGCCCGAGATGATGTTAAGCGCCGCCACCAGCACGATCATCGCTACAATGAGGAAGAGCATGTTGCGCTCGACGGTCAGCGCCGTGAAGAAGGCCTGGTTCCTGTCCTGCCAGGTCTGGATCATCAGGCCATCGCCCGCGGCCACGCGGATGCTGGCAAGGTCGGAGCGGATATTGTCGGGATTGCTCACATTGAGCTCGAGCGCGGTGACACCACCCTGCAGGTCGAAGAAATCCTTGGCCTCTTCCAGCGGCATGTAGACGACGTTCTCGTCATACTCAGACATGCCCATCTTGAAGATGGCGACGATGGTATAGTCACGAATGCGCGGCGTCTGGCCAATAACAGTTTCCGGACCATTGGGAGCGATCAATGTGATGCTGTCGCCAAGGCCCAGCTGGTGCTTCCAGGCCATGCGCTCGCCGATGGCAACACCACCAGACTTGTCGAAGCCCTCCAGCGAAGGCTTTTCATCGAGCACGGTCGGGTTCTTCATGGCGGTGCGCAGTGATGAGTTGTTGACGGCGGACACTTTCATCATGTCCTCTTCGCCCATGCCCCGCACGATGGCGCCGGTGGCATTCTTGATGGAGGAGACCATGACCTGGCCTTCGACGAGGGCCAGCACGTGGACCACATCTGGCACCTGTTCCACGCGCTTGCGGATGGCTTCATAGTCATTCAACGGGTTGAGCTGCGGCTGGTAGATCGTGGCATGGCCGGAGAAGCCTAACACCTTACTCAAAAGTTCCTGGTGAAAGCCGTTGAAGATCGACATGACGACGATGAGTGTCGCCACGCCCAGCATGATGCCGAGGAAAGAAAAGAGCGAGATGACCGAGATGAAGCCTTCCTTGCGGCGCGGACGCAGGTAGCGCAGCGCCAGCATCCATTCGAAAGACGCGAAGGGTTTTGTGTCGGGGAGGGATTGAGTCATGACACCCCCTCGCCGCTACGCGGCACTCCCCCAACAAGTTGGGGGAGAAAGCCAGCGTTCATTCTCCCCCAGCTCCGCTGGGGGAGTACGCCCGAAGGGCGGGAAGGGGTGCGCATCACCCGGCCAACCTCTCCACCACTCTGTCGAGGGCTACATTCTCACGGGCGCCCGTCTTGCGATTTTTCACTTCGGCGATGCCTTCTTTCAGCCCGCGCGGGCCAACGATGACTTGCCAGGGAAGCCCAATCAAATCCATCGTGGCAAACTTGGCGCCGCCGGGCTGGTTGCGGTCGTCATACAAAACGTCCCTGCCCTTTGCGGAAAGGCCCTTGTAGATTTTCTCGCAGGCCGCATCCGCTTCCGCGTCGCCCGCCTTGATGTTGATGAGGCCCACATCGAAGGGCGCCACGCTTTCAGGCCAGATGATGCCCGCATCATCATGCGAGGCCTCGATGATGCCGCCGACAAGGCGCGAGACGCCGATGCCATAGGAACCGGATAACAGGGTCACCATCTTGCCGTCGGGACCTTGCACCTTGCACTCAAGCGGTTCGGAGTATTTGTCGCCGAAGAAGAAGATATGGCCCACCTCGATGCCGCGGCCGTTGACACGAGCGGCGGTGGGCACACGCCTTTCAAAGTCGGCGGCGTCGTGCATCTCGTCCGTGGCGGCGTACTTTGAGGTGAAGTCTTCAACCACCTTCGACACCGCGCCCACATCGTCATAATCGATCTCGAAGGCGCTCCAGTCCATATCGAGGAAGGCCTTGTCGAAAAAGACTTCGCTTTCGCCGGTGGGAGCGAGGATCAGGAATTCGTGTGAGTCCTTGCCGCCGATGGGGCCCGTCTCGGCGCGCATGGGCACGGCCTTGAGGCCCATGCGGGCGAAGGTCTTGAGGTAGCTCACGAACATCTTGTTGTAGCTGTGCTGGCCCGCCTCGCGCGACAGGTCGAAGCTGTAAGCATCCTTCATCAGGAACTCACGGCCCCTCATCACGCCGAAGCGCGGGCGCACTTCATCCCGGAATTTCCACTGGATGTGATAGAGGTTTCTCGGCAGGTCCTTGTAGCTCTGCACGCCGGAGCGGAAGATGTCGGTGATCATCTCCTCATTGGTGGGGCCATAGAGCATGTCGCGGTCATGGCGGTCCTTGATGCGCAGCATCTCTTTGCCATAGGCTTCATAGCGGCCGGACTTGCGCCACAGGTCTGCGGATTGCAGCGTCGGCATCAAGACTTCAATGGCCCCTGCCCGGTCCTGCTCCTCGCGGACGATTTGCTCAATTTTCTTGAGAACGCGGAACCCCAGCGGCAACCAGGAATAGCTCCCCGCTGCTTCCTGGCGGATCATGCCTGCCCGCAGCATGAGCTTGTGTGAAACGATTTCTGCCTCCTTCGGGTCGTCGCGGAGGATGGGCAGAAAATACTGGGAAAGACGCATTGAGAATCCATGAAGAAGGCCGGAGTTGCGGCCCTTTTAAGGGTTTAGGGCGGCAAGACAAGCTGCCCTCCGGCGCGCAACTGGGCAATTGCCGTCCAAATGGTCAAAGATTTGCTGCATTTTTCACTTGGCAGATCAATAATTTTGCGGCAGCGTCCGCCAGCAATAAAAAGACCAAGATTCACGGGGTACGTGACCCAGGTCTAGGGAGGATGACAGAAGCCGCTCCATGTGGGACCGGGATATGTCATAGAAATCGACTGAAGGCGGAGGCCAATGGCTTCCGCCTTTTTTGATGGGTCACTCCTTGAACGCCGTTACCTCGATCTCGATCTTCATGCGCGGATCGGCGAGGCCAGCGATAAGCATGGTGGAAGCGGGGCGTATGTCACCCAGATATTTCTTCAGCACGGGCCAGGTTTTTTCGAAGTCCGCACCATTGGGCAGAAGGTAGTTGGCGCGCACGATGTCCTTCAATGCGAAGCCTGCCTGCTTCAGCGCGGCTTCGATATTCTTCCAGCACTGCTCTGTCTGCTGCGCCACATCATCGGAAATGGTCATGGCCGCGTAGTCAAAGCCCGTGGTTCCGGAGACGAAGCACCAATCGCCCTGCACCACGGCGCGGGAATAGCCGATCTCGGCCTCAAACTTCGAGCCTGACGAAATGAGTTTGCGGGTCATGCTATGGATTCTCCCGTTTTCAGCATCACAATCGATCTCCCCATTGCAGTTTCTTCGCGGCCTTGAAAGTTGCTTTGTCACGCGAAGGAATGTGCCTTTCCTCCAGTCCGCCCGCGCCGCAGAGCTTCAATGTGATACCCGTCTTGTTGGAGACAGGCGGGGCGAGAATGCGACTGGCTTCCGATGGCACGCTTTTGCGCAGCGCCACAAGATAGGTGAAGGCTTCGTCCTCGAAGGGCACGCTCGCAGCTTTGGCGTGCATGTGCAGGCGGCTGCGTGGCAGGCGCGTCTTGAAATGGCACCAGTCGTCACCCGTCATTGGGCAGGCCCCACCATGCGTGCATGGAGCCGCAATATGGGCTCCCGCTGCAATCAGCGCATCCCGCGCTGCATGGATGCGCGCAAAGCCCTGTGGCGTTCCGGGCTCAATGAGGACGAGCGCCTCGCTGGCCCGCTTCCACAGTGAGGTAACAGTCACTGGGATCGAGGCGAGCGATAGTTCGGCCAGCACATAGGAGGCAAGAACAACGTCTGCTTCTTCGATTGTGTCCATGTCCTGCAATGAGGTGCGGACCAGCCACGCGTTCTCCAGCGTGGCAATGCCACTAGCAGCGTTCAAAACTGCTGCAAGGTCTGCAAAGGTGGAGGTTTCCTCAACCTGCGTGATGCGTGCCAATGATGGCCATTGCACAAAGGCTGCCCAGCCTGCCGTGCCGGGACCTGCGCCAACATCAAGAAGCGACTTGGGCTTGAGTTCCGGCGCCAGGCGAGCGGCCTCAACCAGCACCTTGCGGCAGGCGGCAAAGGTGGCAGGAGCGCGTGCGGCAAGATAGGCCGCGGGATTCACAAGCCTAGACGTTTTTCCGCCCTTGTAGCGTTCACTCAGTGCGGCGCTGCGGGCGGCAAGTCCCTGCCCCCTGCCCGCCAGCCAGGCTGCCACAGCTTCATCAAGATTTCCCGGAAAGGTCGCCATCGATCACGCAATCTTGTGTGTTGCTTCCGCCTCGGGCACACACCTAACCTCGTATTGATTTAAAGGCCAGCAACAACAGGAAGCGCCCCACATGTTCAAATCCTTCTTTCCCAATCCCCGGCCCTTCTTCTGGTCGGCGCTGATCTGGTCAATCTTCTGTGTGTTGTTCTGGTTCTTCGTGGCGAGGGATTTGGGTCAATACATCGGCCTGCCCAATCCGCCGGCAGATACGCCGCCTATCATCGGTGTCTCCGTGTTCTGGTCGAAGCCCTTCCTCTGGTTCTACATCTACTTCGCCATCATCACGGCGATCTTCTCCGCAGTATGGTGGAAGCTTGACCGCAATCCATGGTATCTCTGGTCAGTCCTGGGCACGGCACTCATCATCTTCACGACCTATTTCCAGGTTCAAGTGAGCGTTGCCATCAACGACTGGTACGGCCCTTTCTATGACCTGATCCAGGCGGCACTTGGAAAGACCAAACCCGTCACCATTGCAGAGTTTTTCGGATTTCTCCTCACCTTCATGGGCATCGCGCTGGTGGCCGTGATCGTCTACGTGCTGACGCGCTTTTTCATTTCGCACTGGACGTTCCGCTGGCGCACCGCCATGAACAACTACTATACGGAACACTGGCCGCAGCTGCGCAAGGTGGAAGGCGCCGCCCAGCGCGTGCAGGAAGACACCATGCGCTTTGCCTCCACAATGGAAGGCCTCGGCAAGAGCCTCATCGATTCCGTGATGACGCTGATTGCCTTCCTGCCGGTGCTTCTCAAGCTGTCGGAAAATGTCACGGACATTCCGATCATCGGGCAGATTCCCTACGCGCTCGTGATCGTGGCCCTTGGCTGGTCGCTCTTTGGCACGGGGCTTCTGGCCCTCATCGGCATCCGCCTCCCCGGCCTCGAATTCAAGAACCAGCGCGTAGAGGCGGCCTTCCGAAAGGAACTCGTCTATGGCGAAGACCATGCTGACCGC
>JAIBJH010000008.1 GCA_020029455.1 Hyphomicrobiales bacterium | reverse complement strand
GGTTGATTGACGAGGCTCGCCAGCACATCGCTCACCATGGCAAGGCCCGTTCCCGCGCCCGCATACTGGCGTTTGAGATCAACAAGATAGGTCGTCGCCGCATTGAGGCGCTGGGCCAGAAGCTGCGCCACCGCATAGGTGATGGCGGGATCGCTGCGCAGGAAGGCCGCTGCATCATCATAGAAGTACGTCTCGCAATCGGTGTTGGCGCACACCGTTGCGGTGTGGGGAACATCAAGCAACAGCGACATTTCACCGAAAACAGAGCCAGGCTCGGAAATCAAGGCCACGCGCGTGTCGCCGCGCAGCACTTCGACATTGCCTTTGGCCAATACATGCAGATGGCCGGTACGCTTTCCATCCTCAAGCAGAATGGTGCCTGCGGGGAAATTCCGCTTCCTGCTCTCATCACACTTGTCGAGAATCGATTTCATGTGCAACTCCACTAGTAGGCAAAATCGCGGAACACGCGCGCAACATCGCCTTTCCAGGCCCCATGGTAAAGTTCGATGAGCTGGTCGGCGGCGGTCATGCCGCTCGCCACCGTCTCGTCCAGTACATCAAGGTGGCTCGCCTCGCTCTTGCCCTTGCGGCTCCTGCGGTCGCGGGCCTCAAGTCCGGCGCGGGACAGTTTCAGGCAATCGGCTGCAACTTCCGAAACCGTCCGTCCGCAGATCATGGCATCGAGTCCCGCTTTAGGCACAGCACCGCGCAAATTCTCGCGCTCCGATGCGGTCCAATCCTTCACCAAATCCCAGGCCGCATCGAGCGACGGCTGATGATAGAGCAGCCCCACCCAGAAGGCCGTCAACGCACAGAGACGGCGCCAAGGACCTGAGTCAGCGCCGCGCATTTCGAGATAGCGTTTCAGGCGCACATCGGGGAAGATCGTTGTCAGGTGGTCGGCAAAATCGCGCATGATGGGCTTTTCGCCCGGCAATTGCGGCAGCTTGCCGTCGAGGAATTTGCGGAAGCTCTCGCCCGCGCAATTGACGAACTTGCCGTCGCGGATCACAAAATACATGGGCACGTCGAGGGCGTAGTCGAGATAGCGCTCATAGCCCATGCCATCTTCAAAAGCGAAGGGAAGGCCGCCGGCCCTCGCATTGTCCGTATCGGTCCAGACATGGCCGCGGAAGGAGCGGTAGCCATTGAGCTTGCCCTCGAGGAAAGGCGAATTGGCAAATAGTGCGGTGGCGATGGGCTGCAATGCCAGCGAGACACGAAGCTTTTCCACCATGTCGGCTTCGCTGGCAAAATCGAGGTTCACCTGCACGGTGCAGGTGCGGAACATCATGTCGCGGCCAAGGGTTCCGACCTTGTCCATGTATGGCGCCATGATACCGTAGCGGCCCTTGGGCATCACAGGCGTTTCAGCGCGCGTCCACAGCGGTGAGGCGCCAAGCCCCAGAAAACCGATGCCCAGCCGGTCGCCCACTTCGCGCACCTGCAGCAGGTGTTCATTCACTTCGGAACATGTGTCGTGGACAGTTTCAAGCGGCGCACCGGAAAGTTCAAACTGTCCGCCGGGCTCAAGGGAAATATTGGCATGACCGTTGGGATCGCTGAGGGCAATAATCTTGCCTTCCTCATAGACGCCCTGCCAGCCGAAGCGATCCTTCAAGCTTTCAAGGAGTGCGCGGATGGAGCGTGGGCCATCATAGGGAACGGGGCCAAGCGTGTCGGTGAGGAAGGGGAATTTCTCGTGCTCTGTACCCATGCGCCAGTCGGCCTTGGGCTTCTCGCCCACCGCGAAATAAGCGATCATCTGCGCGCGGCTTTCAATCAGTGCGAGGCCTTCGGCTGTTTCGGGTGTCGGTCCGCTCACGGGTCATTCCTTGCTGGGGCCTTGATGGGACGGCTGACTTAGGGGGCGGCGCGAAAGTCGGCAAGACACAAATCGTTATGGACAGTATTACAGTTTATGACCAGTCGCCGATGGCGGACTGGACAAGAGCAAGTACCGCAATGGCCACCGTATCTGCCCGCATAATGCGGGGGCCTAGTGAAATGGCGGTGACGTAGCTTTGCGCCTTGAGCAGTTCGCGCTCTTCCGGGGTGAAGCCGCCTTCAGGACCGACAAGCACTGCAGCGGGCGGTGCAATCCCGGTCAGTGCCTTGTGGGGATTGGCATTAGCCGCCCTCTCATCACAATAGATGAGACGGCGGCCCCGCTCCCAGCCAGCAATTAGCTTTGGCAAGGTCACGGGCTCATGCACCTCCGGCACAAAAACCAGATTGCACTGCTCGGCCGCTTCAATGGCGTTGGCTTTCATGCGATCGAGGTTCACGCGTTCGGCAATAGTGCGCTGGGTGATGACGGGGCGCAGACGGCGTGCGCCAAGCTCGGTTGCCTTCTGGACCAGATAGTCGAGGCGGGCGTGTTTCAGGGGCGCGAAGATATAGTCGATATCCGGCGGCGGCCTCACATCAGCAGTCTTGCGCTCAAGGCGCAGCGTTACAGCCTTCTTGGTGATGCCTGTCACATAGGCCAGCCATTCGCCATCACGGCCATTAAAAACGGCGACGGCATCGCCTGCTTTCAGCCGCAAGACATTCGCCAGATAGTGGCCCTGCTCCGGTGGCAACTTCAGGTCTGCGCCAACCGGCAGGGCCAAATCGACACAGAGGCGGGGTGTGGTCTTTGCCATGATCCCCGTGTATCACGCGCGCCGTGATTGAGAACAGCCCTCAGCCAGCCCATATCGCCGATGCGCCACGCGGCAATTGGGTGGAGCGCTATTGCCGGCCTGCGCTGCTGCCTTACGCGCAGTTGATACGGCTGGACCGGCCCATAGGCTGGTGGCTCTTGCTTCTGCCCTGCTGGTGGGGACTGGCGCTGGGGCAGATCGCGGCGGGGGGTGGCATGCCCAATTTCTGGCATGCGGCTCTGTTCCTTGCGGGCGCCATCATCATGCGCGGCGCGGGCTGCGTGCTCAATGATATGGCGGACAAGGATTTTGATGCGGCAGTGGAGCGCACGAGGGCTCGGCCTATTGCGTCGGGCCGCGTGTCACGCCAGCAGGCGTTTGTCTTCATGGCCCTCCTCAGCCTTGTGGGCCTTGTCATTCTCCTCCAATTCAACTGGTATTCGGTCGTTCTGGGCGCGGCATCACTCATCATCGTTGCCGTCTATCCCTTCATGAAGAGGTTCACCCACTGGCCGCAGTTTGTGCTTGGCCTTGCCTTCAATTGGGGAGCGCTTCTGGGCTGGTCGGCAACCCACGGATCACTCTCCGCTGCGCCAATTGCCCTCTATGTGGGAGGCATCTTCTGGACCCTGGCCTATGACACGATCTATGCCCATCAGGACAAGGAGGACGATATCCTCATCGGCATCAAATCCACGGCCCTGCTCTTTGGTGAGAACACGCGGCCCTGGCTTGCCGCATTCTTCGCCCTTGCCATGATCTGCCTGGGCTTGGCGCTCCTTTTCGTCAACGCCGGAATTCTTGCCTGGGCCGGACTTGCGGGTGCCGCAATCCATGCCCTGTGGCAGTTACGCAACTTTGATCACGCTGATGGCAATCGCTGCTTGAAACTCTTCAAGTCCAACCGCATGTTGGGCCTGATCTTCCTCTCAGGACTTGTGCTCGACAGTTTAATGCAATGACCACTGATCTTCTTTCCGTCGCCTCCGACATCGTCAACCTCGCTCTCAAATCCGGCGCTACGTCCGCCGATGCCATGGCCATTTCTTCGAAGAGCGAAGAGGTGACGCTGCGTCACGGCATCATCGAAAACGTCGAACGCTCGGAATCGCAAGATGTCGGTTTGCGGGTTTTTGTTGGTCAGTCGGCGGGTCTCATCAGCGGCAGCGTTCTTTCGCGTGATGGTTTGCAAAGACTTGTTGACCGCGCCATCGCGATGGCAAAACTTGCACCACCGGACCCTTACTCAGGCCTCGCGGACTCTGACCAGTTAGCTGAATCATTTCCTGATCTTGATCTTCTTTCTTCACGCGAACTCTCAAGCACAGAATTGCAGGGGCTGGCGCGGCGCGCCGAAGACACAGCTCTAGCCATCAAAGGTGTGACACGCAGCAATGGCGCTTCGGCAGGAGCGAGCTGGCGCGATGCGGCAGTCGTTGCCTCAAATGGATTTTCGCGCAAGTCCCAGCGCACGAGCTTTGGCATCAGCGCCTCGGTCGTGTCGGGCGAAGGCACGGCGATGGAGCGTGATGGCGATGGACACGGCGCCATTCATTTCGAAGACCTTGAGAGCGCGGAAAAAATCGGAAAGACAGCGGGAGAGCGTACGGTGGCGCGCCTCAACCCGCGCAAGATTTCCTCACAAACTGCACCGATCCTGTTTGACCGCCGCATTGCGACGAGCCTGATCGGCCATCTGCTCGGCGCGATCAATGGCGGCGCCATTGCCCGGGGCACGAGTTTCCTCAAAAACGATCTCGGCAAGACCCTGTTCGGCCCAAGCATCACCATTGTCGATGATCCGCTTCGCCTGCGTGGGCTTGCTTCACGGCCCTCCGATGGTGAGGGCCTGCCGACAAAGCGCATGAACATTATTGATAAGGGCGAGCTCACCACCTGGATTCTCGACTTGCGCTCGGCGCGGCAGCTGAAACTGCCACCGACGGGTCATGGTGCACGCGGCCTTGCCTCGCCTCCCTCTCCGTCTACATCCAATGTGCACATGGAGGTAGGTGCCCGCAGCCCAGCCGAGATGATGAAGGATTTTAAGCGCGGACTGCTTGTAACCGAATTCATCGGCTCCTCCATCAATATGGTGACGGGTGACTACAGCCGCGGCTGTTCCGGCTTCTGGATCGAGAATGGCGAAATCGCCTATCCGGTGAGCGAAGTGACTGTCGCTGGCAACCTCCGCAACATGTTTGCAGCGCTTGAGCCCGCCAATGACCTGCTTTTCAGGGGCGCCGTCAATGCACCCTCCTGCTTCCTCGGCGAGATGACCATTGCCGGGCGCTGAACAGGGCGATCTCAAACTCCTGCTCTCCGTTGTCAAAGAGGCAGGCGCCATTGCGATGGAGAAATTCCACGGGCATCCCAAAAGCTGGCACAAGCCTGATGGTACAACCGTCACCGAAACGGATATTGCGGTGGATGAATTTCTCAGAACCACCATCACCAAAGCGCGCCCCAATGATGGCTGGCTTTCGGAAGAAACACCGGATGACGGTTCACGCCTGCAACGGGGACGATTCTGGATCGCCGATCCCATCGATGGCACCAGGCTCTATCTGGCCAGCGAGAATGGCTGGGGCATCGGCGCCGCTCTCATCGAAGGCGGAGAAGTGCAGCTGTCTGCGTTGTTGCTGCCCAGCCAGGAAAAGTTGTTTCACGCCATCCAGGGTGAAGGGGCGTTCCTCAATGGAGAGAAACTGGAACTCAGAGCATCGTCTTCCGCTTCTGTCATTGCGCCACGGTCATTTGCCGGGCCCTTGGGTGAGGCGGGCTTCCAGTTCCAGTCCGGCAACCATCTGCCATTGCTGTTGCGCTTTGCCGCTATCGCCGAGGGCCATCTGGCGGGCGCCATCACGCTCGGCGAGAAGAATGACTGGGACGTTGCGGCAGGCCATCTCATTCTCACGGAAGCTGGAGGCACAGTCAGTACGGGCCAAGGTGACAACATCGTTTACAATCGCAAGGAAGCGTGGCAACCGGGCGTCGTTGCCGCCAGCCCACAATGGCATGGCGCGCTTGTCGATCTGGTGAGGCACCATTGATGGCGAAAAAAGAAACAAAGAAACAACAGCTGCTCCATCTTGTTTTCGGCGGTGAGCTTGACGACGTAACAAAGGTCACGTTCAAGGACCTTGCGAAATTGGATGTGGTCGGATTTTTTCCAGACTATGCTTCCGCCCACAAAGCCTGGCTCGGCAAGGCGCGCGAGACCATCGACAATGCCCAGATGCGCTATTTCATCGTGCATCTGCACCGGCTGCTCGATCCGGCGACCGACACCACGAAAAAGAAGAAGCGTTAGTTCGCAGCGTCGCCGAGCGCTGCCGCGACTTCTCGCCTGAGATCAATCAGGATGGCATCGGCCATGGCGGCGTGACCCTCGGCGGTTGGGTGCATGGCGCCTGTCGTTTCCGAGAAGACCGCAGATGAGCCGGCATCGTCAATCTGGCCGCTGCGGTTCAAGACCTTCTTGTTGATGGTCATGTAGGCGTCATTGAAGGTTCTCACCCAGCGCTGGCGCAGCGCATACGGGAAATTCTCTGTATTCGGATTGAAGGGCTGCCAGACGCCTTCCTTGCCGCTCCAATTTGACTCGCACTTTCCACCCGCTTTGCGCCAACAAGGAATGGAAAGTTGTTCCGCCGGGTCATTCTCCACCTTGAGCGACCTTGCGCAGAAGCCATGACCACGGAACGGCTTGTCGCCATAGGCGCGCGCGGCAAAGGTCCAGCCATGGTCACCGGCCAGTTCCGCCATGCGATCATGAAGCGCGGCCAGCTGTTCATGCGTCCTCTCAAGCTTGCTTTTTCGCGCCACGAGCCATCCCTGCCAAAGGTCAAGCGACTGATTGGCCGCATAACTCTCCTCGCTCTCGCCTTCCTCATCGCCCGCCGGGCAGACGGAACCCACCTCATCCTCAAGAATGTCGGGATAGGCAGTGAGAACGACGCGTGACGGATCATAGACGCCACCCTCGGCGCGCATGGGAACCGCCTGTTCGATGGCCTTCGCCAGCCGCGCATAGGCCTCAGGGAGAATGTCCTTCATGTTTGACGCAAACTGCTTTGGCGAAACAGTTGCGCCAAAAAACTTGGCAATCTTGCTTGTGGTATTGTCGCGCAGCGTCGCCCAGGTCACAAGTTGGGTAAATCCGATGTCATTGCCACCAACAGACAGGAGCAGAAAGTCCACGTTCCTGCGGTACTGATTGTCCGGGCAGGTCCAAAGGCCGTCATCGCGCTCGGGTTTTACGGTGCAAAGCTCACTCAAGAGCCAGCGCAGCTGCGTGTCCTTTTTGGAGCCGGACATCGCCTTTACCTGCGCTGGTCTGCCGCCTTCGCCCATGGTGCTGACATAGTCCACGTATTCCTGCGGACCCAGCAGGCCCTCATCGACAGCCGCGCCGGAACAGGAATAGCCCAGAAATGTAACGGCGCTCTGCGGATTCTCAATTCCGATCTGCAGTGCGGCACGTAACTGATGGCCATAGAGAGAGCGGTGGCAGGTTTCATCCAGCCACTGGGCCTCGCCGGTGCCGTCATCGCGCTCCCGGCGGGGATAGAGATTCTTGTAGCGCCGGTCGCCTGAGAACTCCACGGGAACGTCGGGATTTCCTTCACCCGAGGCGAAACTGTCGCCAAGCCCAACAATCAGCAGATCCTTCACAGCAACTTGGGTGGAGATACCCTGTTCGCCGTCCACCGCCACAGACACCGATGCTCCCTGCGGATAAGGCACGAAGGCGGAAACGGGCTCCTCGCAAGGCGCCAGGATGGGCTGCTCGTCACCCACGCGCCATTGGCAATTATATTCGGCGATGAGCGAATTCGGTTTCAACAGGCGGAGCTTGAGTTCAATTTCATGGAAGCGCGGCACGACATAGTTTTCCACGCCATCACACGCGCTGTGGCTGCGTCTCTTGGTGTCCCAGCAAATATCATCGAGCTGATTTGAGGCCCAACCCATGGGCTCATAGTTACGCCGTAGGATGCGGGTGAAGGGAATGTAGCGGTCATTCAGCACATGCTCGCTGCCGATGACGGAAGTGGTTGCGAGAAGCCTCGCCTTCTCCTCCTCGCTGATGGCAAGCTTGTCGACATGGATATTATATTGCCGCCAAGCACGTTCATGGGCTTGAAAGGTTTCGGCGTTGTGGAAGAGGCGGAAACGGTTGATGACCTTCCATTCGATTTGCACATTTGAAACCGTCAATGCTTGCGAGGCTGCCGGCTGCAATTCAGCAAGCAAGCAGAAAGCGAATAGCGTGATAGTGACGAAGCGGAAAATCATGGCCGTGTTCTGACAGGCCATGTGCCCTTTGCCCATGACAAAATTGCGGCAGGGCAAAATCACTCAAAGAGCGGATTTCACTACAACGGCGACACGGACGGTATCGCCTGCCTTGATCCCTTCGGCCTTGCGCACATCCGCCTTGACGGCCAGCACATAGGAACCCGATTTGGAATCGGGGAACACAGAGGTTTTCCATTTGGTCTTGCCTATGGCAGCCTCACAGGCAATGGGCATGAAGCCTCTGGCCAACGGATTATGAAAGCGGATTTCGTCCGCCGCTTCCTTGGGCAGGGTCACAAAATGCCAGGCGCCCTTGCCTTGGTAGACCCAAAGCTTGGCCTTGAAGCGATGCTCGATCTTGTCCATGCCGCACTCTTTCCGGGAATTGCAATGGCTGTCTAGTTCTGGCCTACTGCCGAGGCAGGGCAGTAGGGAGTAAATCAATGAGCAAGGCAATTCCGTTGCGGGCACGCGTTGAAGGCGGCGGCACGCCCGTGCTGACGGAGTGGTATCTCAAATCGGAGACTGGTCCTCTCAAGGACGTGCTGTTGGGACCTTCCGAAAGTTTCCGCTGGATGGGTTTGGAGAACGCGGCCTATTCATCATTGGTGCGCGATACTTTGCGCAAGGGCTACAAGTTTGACCAGCAGCTGGCCATGCGCCAGCACCGGGAGATGGTGGATGCCTACCATGACGCCGGTGTCACAACCCATTTCCTACCGGTGGAGATGCACAACCCCTATCAGGTTTATGCGCGGGATTCTTCCTTCATGTCGCCCTATGGCGCGGTCATCTGCCAGCTCGCCAATCCCCGGCGGCGCGGTGAATATGCGGCGGTGCTGCGCTTCTATCTCGAAACTAACATTCCGATCTATGACATGGTGAGCGCCGGGAATTTTGAGGGTGGCGACTTCAACATCATCAGGCCTGGTGTCGCGCTGGTGGGCTACACGGATCATCGCTCAGAGGAAGCGGCGGCGCGGCAGATCGCCCAGTGGTTTGTCAAAGAAGGCTGGGAAATCAAGTTTGCGCCCATCGACCAGTTCTATGTTCACATCGACCTGATGGTGTGCATGCTCAATGAGCATTGCGCCGCCGTGTGTCTTGAAACAACGGAAGATGACATTGTCGCCTGGCTGAAATCGAAGAAGATCGAGATCATACCGGCGAGTTTCAAGGAAACCATGGCGCTGGGCTGCAATGTGGTGGCACTAGGAAAAGATCGCGTACTCTCAACGGCAGGGGCAAAGGATCTCAACGCCAAGATGCGTGCAGCCGGTTTCCGGGTTTATGACCCGGAGATGAGCATGTTCGTCCAGGCAGGTGGCGGCGTGCACTGCATGTGCCAGCCGCTGCGCCGCGAGGCGGCATGATTTCACGAGAATGCCGCCGGCGAAGCTTGACTTCGCCGGCGCAGTTCAATTTCTTACTGGGCTGGTCTACGAGCCAGATTTTAACCCGCCCGGAAGCTTCACAGAGCAGCTTGCCTTGAGCGGCACGAATTTACTCTGTGCGCCGCCAGGTATGATGACCGAATAGGCGGTGTTGAGCGGCTGGTGGATGGACAGTTCCTTTGAGTAGGTCGCCATGTAGCCAGAGGGTGCCTTGACGGCATTGACAAAGATCATCGGACCTAATTGTCCGCCCTTCTTCACGAGGCGGAAGCCGACCTTTCCAGCCTTGTTGGTCTTGAACCAGGCGGTCATCTTCGCCTTCGCGGGGCACGCCTTTGTCTTTGGCCCCTGGATGCCAAGCTGGGCGCTGAGCACCTTCATGGGAACGGCGGGTGGCTGGGCGAGGTCGCCACCGCCCCCGAGGCCGATCTTGCACGGCACATTCAGGCTCTCCCAATCGGAGATGATGCCCTTGCCGACAACCTCGACCATGTATTTCGTATTCATGGCCTTCTTGATATCGACGACCTGATTGTGGACAGCAAAGAATTTTCCGTTCGGCATTTTCTTCGATGTGACTGTGATGGGTGCCGATTTGCCACCACCCGCCTGCCGGTAGATGAAGGTCACCTTGCCATCAAAATTCGTTTCGAACCGGGCGTTGATCTGGGCCGTTGTCGGGCAAACATTGGATTGCGGCTTGTGAATTCCAAGCGCTGCGGAGCGCACCTTGAACTTCTGCCCGGGCTTTAGATCATCCACATCAGCAACCGGCGGCGGCGCGGGCTCAGGCTGTTCGATATCCTCGGTAATCGGCACGGGAAGGCATTTCACCGTGATCGGGAAGGATCCGAAATTGCTGCGCGTCAATTTTTCCGAGCCGGTTTCGGCTGCCGCAAACAGTTCGAGATCAGCAGTGATTCCCGTGTACTGCTCCTTGTAGATTTCAGCACCTGTGACAAGCTTGGCGTTGCAGGCTGACACAGCTGAAAGCGCCGCGATGCCGAGATTGACGGTCTTGGTCGGAAGGTTCACTTCCTTCTTGAAGGATTTATTGCCACCGGTGAAGCTTTGAGCAATTTCCTTGTTGCCGTGCTTGACCCAGAACCAAACGACTTTTCCCTTGTCCATCTTGATATCCACCACACCGGACAGGAGAAAGTTCGAGGGCTTGAGCTTTGTCCACGATGAACCGTTTTCCGATTCGACGACTAGCATCGGCGGAATGCCGGCGGGCGTAAGCGTGATGTGGTCAAATTTCGGCCACTGCCCAGCCATGGCGGCTGGAGCTGACAATGATGCTGCCAGCAATGGAAGTGCTAGTCCAAGTGTGCGGTAGTTCGGCATGACAGAGTTCCTCTTCTCATGCCCCCTTCATTCGTGAGAGGCAGGATGTCATGCCGGAACTGAATGGGCGCCAGCCTGCCCGTTCAGACGACGTTCATGCCTTGGAACTGCTCAGCCCTTCTTGTTCTGCCGGTTGGAGATCAAGTCATCGACCACCGCCGGATCGGCCAATGTGGACGTGTCACCTAGGGCGCCGAAATCATCCTCGGCGATCTTGCGCAGGATGCGGCGCATGATCTTGCCGGAGCGCGTCTTGGGAAGGCCAGGCGCGAACTGGATCTTGTCGGGCGTCGCCAGAGGGCCAATTTCCTTGCGCACATGGTTCACCAGTTCCTTGCGCAGCTCGTCGTCGCCCGTTTCGCCCGCCATCAATGTCACGTAGCAGTAGATGCCCTGGCCCTTGATGTCGTGCGGATAGCCGACCACGGCGGCTTCAGAGACCTTGGCATGGGAAACAAGCGCCGATTCCACTTCCGCCGTGCCTAGCCGGTGTCCAGATACGTTGAGGACGTCATCGACCCGGCCGGTAATCCAATAATAGCCGTCCTCGTCACGGCGGCAGCCGTCTCCGGTGAAATACATGCCTTTATAGGCGGAGAAGTAAGTCTGCACGAAACGATCGTGATCGCCATAAACAGTGCGCATCTGGCCCGGCCAGGAATCGAGAATTACCAGATTACCAGAGGCTGCGCCTTCCAGAATGGTGCCCTTGTCGTCGACCAGCGCCGGCTGGCAGCCGAAGAAGGGCCGCGTAGCCGAGCCGGGCTTCAATTTCGTGGCGCCGGGGAGTGGCGTGATGAGGATGCCGCCGGTTTCAGTCTGCCACCAGGTATCGACGATGGGAGAGCGGTCATCACCCACAACGCGGTGATACCATTCCCAGGCTTCCGGATTGATGGGCTCGCCCACCGTACCCAAAAGGCGCAGTGACCTGCGCGATGTCTTCTTCACCGGTGCGTCGCCCAACTGCATGAGTGCGCGGATCGCAGTTGGGGCCGTATAGAAGATATTGACCTGGTGCTTGTCGATCACTTCCCAGAAGCGCGAGGCGGATGGATAGTTGGGCACGCCCTCGAACATCAGCGTGGTCGCGCCATTGGCGAGCGGGCCATAGACGATATAGCTGTGGCCCGTAACCCAGCCCACATCCGCCGTGCACCAGAAAATGTCGCCGTTGTGATAATCGAAGACATATTGATGGGTCATGGCGGCGTAGGCGAGATAGCCGCCGGTGGTGTGCAGTACGCCCTTGGGCTTTCCGGTCGAGCCTGAGGTGTAAAGGATGAAGAGCGGGTCCTCCGCTTTCATCTTCTCCGGCTTGCAGTCGGCGGAGACCTTGGCGACTTCCTCGTGATACCAGAAGTCGCGGCCCTCTTCCCAAGCGATTTGGCCACCGGTGCGGCGCACGACGAGAACCTTCGCCGATGATCCGGTTTTTGCCAGTGCCGCGTCTGTGTTGGCCTTCAGTGGAATCTTCTTGCCGCCGCGCAGGCCCTCATCTGCGGTAATGATGAAGTGGGATTTTGCGTCTTCGATACGGCCCGCAAGGCTTTCCGGCGAGAAGCCGCCAAAGACGACCGAATGCATAGCGCCGATCCGGGTGCAGGCCAACATGGCATAGGCCGTTTCCGGAATCATGGGCATATAGATGGTGACGCGATCACCCTTCTTGACGCCGTGCTTCTTCATCACATTGGCAAGGCGGCAGACAGCACCGTGGAGCTCGCGGTAGGTGATCTTCTTGTCGTCGTAGGGATTGTCGCCTTCCCAGATGATAGCCACCTGGTTGGCCCGCTTCTTCAAATGGCGGTCAATGCAGTTGTGAGAAACATTCAATATTCCATCTTCAAACCATTTGATGGAGACATTGGGATTGGCAAAGCTTGTGTTCTTGATCTTCCTCGGTGTCTTGAACCAGTCCAGCCGCTTGGCGTGCTTGCTCCAGAATTTCGCGGGGTCCCTGACGGATTCCGCATACATTTTCTTGTAGGCAGCATCATCGACATAGGCCCGCTTCTTCCATTGGGCGGGCACAGCATAAACTTTCTCAGACATAGGCGTTATTCCTCCCAAACATGCCGGATATGGTGTTCTTATGATCGGCCTGATCTATAGCGTGCAATCCGACTCCTGTCTAAGACGCCGCACCCATGCATTCCTTCCGGCACGTTATCTATTTCATCAGCCTCGGCCTGTTCTGGGGCGTGTCGACCAGCCTTTACCGCTATTGGGGAGAGGCGGGCGTGCCCGCCACCCACATTATCGCCTATTCGGGTGCGGGTATCGCAATTGTCATGGGGCTGGTGGCGCGGCGCATTGAGGGCGCTTTCGGTTGGACCTGGGCAATCCAGCGCTATGCCCTGATCTGCGCTGCACTGATGAACGTTCCCTTTACCTGGAGCCTGACCCTTGCCCGCCACGTGCCCACGGCGGAATTGGCGCTGGTCTTTTCCATGGCGCCGCTGATCAGCTTTCTGGTTGGCACTGTCTCCGGCCGCGACAAGCTCACTGCAAGGCGCACAGTTGCCATCTCGCTGGGTTTTGCGGCCTCGGCCGTCCTCATCATTTCGCGGCAAGGCATGGTGAGCGGCGAGATTTCCTGGTGGCTGCTGGCGTCCTTCATCAATCCGCTGCTGTGGGCAAGCTACAACTGGTTCGCACAAATCAACTGGCCCAAATCTGCAACAACGCTTTCGGTCGGCGCGGCAGAATCCCTGTGGTCAAGCATTTTGGTGCTGCCTTTCATGTTCTATTTCAGCCCGCCTTGGGATACGGCCTATTCCGGAAGCTGGGCCGTCTGGAGCATCATCGCCGCAACATTGATGTGGGTGGCGGAACGCATTTCCTTCTTTACACTGATCCGGGAAAGAGGTGCTGCCTACACTTCGCAGGCCACCTACCTTGCAACGCCTGCATCGGTGCTGCTTGCCATGTTCTTCTTTGGCGGTGGCAGCGACGCCTGGCTTTGGCTTTCGCTCGCCTTACTGATGGTGGCGCTTTATCTCAATAATAGCGGCGCCATCAGGCCAGCCGCCATACAGCCGTCTTCTTGATTTCTGAGTCTTCCAGTTCGCGCGTCACGGGCACGGCATATTCGGCAATTCGGTTGAGTTTTTCCTTCGGCAAATAGCTGCGGCCCGGGTCGCCGATCAGTACATCAATGCCCATCGTGTGCGCCTGTTTCAACCAATCCAGGCAATGTGTTGCGAGATGTTTTTCATAAAACAGATCACCCACCAGGATGATATCAATATCGCCTAGTGGGTCCTTGTCGAGCAAGTCATCTGCAACAGGCGTGACGAGCACGGCATTGAGCTCGGCGTTCAGGGCAACCGCCTCAACCGCGAACTGATCGATTTCCGCCGCAGTCACCCATGTTGCACCAGCCTTCATCGCGGCAATGGCGACAAGGCCAGAACCCGAAGCGAGATCAAGCACACGTTTTCCTCTGACGATTTCCGGATTGTCGAGAATATGCCGCGCAAGCGCCTGTCCTCCCGCCCAGGCAAAAGCCCAGAAGGGCGGCGGCAGGCCGATTGCCCCCAGTTCCTCTTCCGTCTTCTGCCAGATGGGCAAGGCTTCATGGGCGAGATGAAGCACCACCTCCGGCACCAGCGGCGGCGACAAAATTTCGGTATTGGCGCGAATGAAATCGCGCCGCGTAACAGGTGTCATTCCGAGAGGCGTGGCGGCAGCTTCAATCCACCCATGTCGCAGATGATGCGCCACTCATCGGCGGTGACAGGCTGCACGGAGAGCCGCGAATTCACCACCAGCACCATTTTGGAGAGCGCCTTCACAGTCTTGATGACATCGAGCGGCACAGGCTTTGGCATGTCGATCACGGCGCGAACATCGACACATTCCCAGCGCTCATCCTTGGTGGTCGAGTCCTGGTGGATGAGCTTGCAGACTTCCACTACGCCGACAATGTCCTTGCCCTCGTTGGAATGATAGAAGAAGCCCTTGTCGCCAATCTTCATGGCACGCATGTTGTTGCGGGCTTGGTAGTTGCGCACACCCGACCACTCTTCACCTTTCTGACCTTTGGCCTTCAACATCTCGAAGGAAAAGACGTCAGGCTCTGACTTCAAAAGCCAATAGGCCATCACTTGGCCTCCGGGTTGTTGATGACCCATTTCCAGGGACGGATTTCAACTGACGAAAACAACCCTGCCTTGGCATAAGGATCACGCGCCGCCAGGGTTTCCGCCGCACTGCGATTTTCCGCTTCGACAAGAATGAGGCTTCCGGTCGGGTTTCCCGCATCGTCGGTGAAGGGGCCAGCACCTTTCATGGCAGAGCCAAGGCCCTCAAGAAAAGCCAGATGGTCGGGCCGCACCTTCATGCGGAGCTCAACGCTTTCCGGCTTGTCGGTGCAGATCAGTGCAAATAGCATTCAGTACTCCATTCACTCAGTGCCGAGCGGGCGGTCGAGTAGCGACCTTATCATCGATTCAGGTGTTGCTCCGTCTTCAATGATTGCAGCGACAGCCTGCGTGATAGGCATGGCAATGTTGTTTTCCTTTGCCAAGGCAAGCGCTGCTTCCGCCGAAAATGCGCCCTCAACGACCCCGCTTGATGCTGCAAGAGCCTCCTCGATTGACATGCCCTCTCCCAAGCGCTTGCCGAAGGCATAGTTGCGCGATTGTTCGCTTGAGCAGGTGAGCAGAAGATCGCCGAGGCCGGAAAGGCCCACTAGCGTTTCCGGGCGGGCGCCCAAAGCACGGCCCAGGCGGGAGAGTTCGGCAAATCCGCGCGCTGTCAGTGCGGCGCGGGCGCTGGCGCCCAACTTCTTTCCTTCGGAAATACCGCAGGCAATCGCCAGCACATTCTTGAGGGAGCCACCGATGGCCGCGCCCATCAGATCATCGGAGGCATAGATGCGGAAATGGGGCCTTGCCAGATGAGCTGCCCAGAAGCGCGCCACTTCCAGCTGTCCGGCGGCCAGCGTGACAGCCGTCGGCAGGCCGCGCGTCACATCTTCAGCAAAGCTTGGTCCCGACAGGATGAGCACGGAATTTTTCGGGCAGGCTTCCGCCACGACTTGATGCATGAAGCGGTGCGTACCGCGTTCAATGCCCTTGGCAGCAATGATGAGGGCTGCATCTGGCGGCAAAGCGAGCGTGGTGAGAGCCTCGCCAATGGCTTGTGCCGGCAAGGCGATGACGGCGGCCTGGGCTCTTGCCAGAGGCGCCCAATCCGGCTGTTTGCGACTCCAGACGGAAACTTCGTGTCCACCGTCTCGTGCAAGGCCAGCAAGAGCCGTGCCCCAAGAGCCATCACCCAGGATGGCGATGCGGCTCACGCCTTCGCTCCCAGTCTTCCAGAACCGTAGGCGGGTGCTGATATTCGGTCGAGCGGCCAGCGGGGGCGCACGGCGGCGGACCAGTCATCCTCCTGTCCGAGGGCCAGCCGCTCCGCCCCGGCCCAGGCAATCATGGCAGCATTGTCCGTACACAGATGAATGGGCGGAACGATGAGCTCGACGTCCTGCTCCCCGGCAACCTGTTCGAGCGCATGGCGCAGGGCCTGATTGGCGGCAACGCCACCCGCCACGATGAAGGGAAAGCGGGCCGCATGGCCCGTTCTCTCGCGGAACATGGTGCAAGCATGCCGTACCCGGTCCGAGACGGTTTCTACCACCGCCTGCTGGAAGCTAGCGCAAATATCGGCGCCATCCTGTTCTGTGATGTGCGGGAGCGCCATGGCGGTTTCGCGCACCGCCGTTTTGAGGCCCGAAAATGAGAAGTCGCATCCCACCCTGCTCTTCATGGGTCGGGGAAAAGCAAAGCGCTTGCCGTCGCCCTTGGCGGCCAGGGTCTCAACCTGCGGGCCACCCGGATAGCCGAGCCCCAAAAGCTTGGCCGTCTTGTCGAAGGCCTCGCCCAATGCATCATCCACCGTGGTGCCAAGGCGGACATAGTCGCCGACACCCCGTACCAGCTGAAACTGGCTATGTCCGCCAGAAACCAGCAGCAGCAGATAGGGAAATTGGCAATTGCCAAGGAGCCGCGGTGTCAGGGCATGACCTTCCAGATGGTTTATGGCGAGAAAAGGCTTTCCTTCGGCAAAGGCCATGGCTTTTGCCATGGTAAGGCCCACCAACAGGCCACCGGAAAGTCCAGGCCCCGCCGTTGCCGCCACAGCATCAATTTCGGAAAGGCCCACGTCAGCATCCCGCAGCGCCATGGCAACCATGCGCTCCTGGTGAAGAATATGGGCCCGAGCTGCCACTTCCGGCACCACGCCGCCGAAAGGGGCATGGTCCTTGACCTGGCTCAACACCGCATTTGACAGGATTTTACCTATGCCTTCGGGCGTGCGGCGCACCACGGCTGCCGCCGTTTCGTCACAGGACGTTTCTATGCCAAGGATGGTGAGGGCTGCTGCCAAGGGTTTGCCGTTCGCATAACAAATATGGTGTAAGAGCCTGTAGCATCCACAAGATATTATTCGCAAATGAACAAAATCAGACTTGGAACACGGGGGTCTCCCCTGGCGCTGGCACAGGCCCGTGAAGTGAAGCAGCGGCTGGAGGCCGCCCATGGCCTTTTGCCGGATCAGATTGAAATCACGACCATCACAACAACTGGCGACCGCATCAAGGACAAGCCACTGGCCGAGATCGGGGGCAAGGGGCTTTTCACCAAAGAAATTGAAGAGGCGCTTCTTTCTGGCGCCATCGACCTTGCGGTTCATTCCATGAAGGACATGCCAGCGAAGATACCGCTGGGGCTCACGTTTCCCGCTGTGCTTCCCCGTGAAGATGCTCGCGATGCCTTCATCAGTGTCCGGTACGCAAAATTTTCGGAACTGCCGCAAGGCGCCATTCTCGGCTCGTCTTCGGTGCGCCGTACGGCGCAGGCGCTGCGCCTCAGGCCCGACCTCAAGACCGTCAGTTTTCGAGGGAATGTGGAAACGCGGCTGCGCAAGCTTGGCGAAGGCGTCGCGGACGCCACCTTTCTCGCCTGCGCTGGCCTTAACCGGCTCGGCCTTTCTGCCCACGTCACGGAAATCATGAACGAAGACGACATGCTGCCTGCTGTTGCACAAGGCATTATCGTCATCGAGACGGCAGTCACCAACCAAGCCGCGCGCGATCTTGTGCTGGCCATCAACGATCCCACAACAATGGCGGCGGCAATATGTGAACGCACGTTCCTGGCCGGCTTGGATGGCTCCTGCCAGACGCCCATTGCGGGGTACGCAACGATTTCTGGCGGCACGATCTCGTTCCGTGGCCAGGCGCTTACGCTCGATGGCAAGCATGTGTTCGAGCATGCCATTTCCGGTGCGCTTTCCGATGCTGCCGCCATGGGCCGCGAGGCCGCCGCACAGGTGAAACAGCGTGGCGGCAACAAGCTTCTTCTTTCATGAAACTTATCATCACGCGGCCCCTGGGTGATGCCCTGCCGTTGGCGCGGAAACTTGAAGAGCGTGGACATGAGGCCGTCATTGCACCGCTTCTCAAGATTGAAGCGCGCGATGGTGTGACTCTGCCAGACAAGGGCTACCGAGCCATCTGCATCACCAGTGCCAACGCACTGGTAGCCTCGGAACTCTTCGGCGCGCGGCAAAGCGTGCCGCTCTATTGTGTCGGACCACAGTCTGCCGAGGCTGCCAGGCGGGCTGGATTTTCCGATGTGCGAGAGCGCGGCGGCAATGTTCAAGCACTGGCTGAAGCGATTGCCCGTGAACTCAAGGCGACAGCAGGACCTCTGCTCTATCTTTCAGGGCAAGAGACATCGGGAGATCTCCAGAGTTTGCTCGCCGCGCATGGTTTCGGTGTGGATCGCGTTGTAGCCTATGACGCGATGCCGCTTGCTTTGACACTATCTCAGGCCGAGCTC
Organism: Hyphomicrobiales bacterium; assembly: GCA_020029455.1. GTDB lineage: Bacteria > Pseudomonadota > Alphaproteobacteria > Rhizobiales > Aestuariivirgaceae > Aestuariivirga. Next base: position 6,633 of record JAIBJH010000008.1, on the reverse strand, counting down.
TCGTTGGCAGATGGTGTACTGCTTTACTCACCGCGCAGCGCGCGCCTTTGGGTTGAAGCATTGGCCGGACGCAAGGTGACGGACGGTTTCATGCACTTCTGCCTGTCACAGAATGTGGCACGCAACCTGCCACTGGGTTCGCGCATCCGCATTGCGCGACAGCCCGACGAAGACCATATGTTGAGTCTGCTTGATCAGGCAGGCGAAGCAGAATAGTCAGCAGGGAATGAACAGCAAAGACAACAATGATGCGCCCGAGATCATCGACCTTGATCCGGCATCCGTGACCGATCACGACAAGGCGTCCAGTAATGAATCCACTGGCAAGCAAAACCCGTGGGCAGCACCGACATGGCTCAGACCTTCGGCCCGTTCGCCCGTCGTCATTGCCGTGACAGCGCTTGCCATCGGCGTCGTCGCGGGCGGCTGGGCCTACCGGGATTATCTTTGGCGATACCTCCCCAATGCGGAGGTTAGCGCAATCGCATCGCGTACTGAGGCGCTGACCAACGATACCGTGGCGCTCAAAGAGAAAATCGCAAGCATCGAAATGCTTGCCGCGCAGCTCAAGACCGATATCGACGCAGATGAAGCCAATGCTGCTGCAGCCGTTAGTGCCGCCAAGAGCGCTACTGAATCTGTTGCAAATCTTGATGCGCGCGTGAATGAGGTGAGCACGCTGGCACAGGATACGTCCGCCAAGCTCAACACGCTCTCAGCCGACATGCAGAAGCTGGCAGGCGGCGCGGGCGCAACCGAGGCTCCTTCCTTGCCCACCGATGTTCTGCAGCGGCTGGAATCCCTTGAGAAAGACGTCGCCAGCCTCAAGGCACAAAAGAACGAAGGCGCTGCCGATACGGCACTCCTTTCACAAAGCCTCGCAGACCTGAAGGCCAAGGTTGCGGCCGGTGCGCCTTTCAGCGATGAATTGGAACGCCTCAATCGTCTGGTGCCTGCCGCTCCAGGCCTTGCCGAACTCGCGCAATTTGCCGGCGCGGGCATTCCTGATGCCAAGGGCCTTGCGCAGGAACTATCATCCCTTGCAGCCGCACTTCCCGCAGAAGGAGAGCTGCAGGCGGTAGTGCCCAAGGATGATTCGTGGACGGGCTGGGCTCTGGACCAGCTTTCCGATCTCATCACCATCCGGGTTGCGGGAACGGCGGATTGGAAACGGGCCGCGGAACAGTCCGTGGCCTTTGCTGAGAGTGGCGACTTGCAGCAGGGCATCGACACGTTGGAGAAGTTGGAGGGCGCGAAGCCGCAAGGCGTCGAGCAATGGTTCGAGAAAGCAAAGGCCCGGCTTGCTATCGACGCCCAGATCAAGTCCGTGGAAGAAGCGGTCTTGCGCGCGATTGCGGCCAAGGGCTGAGAACGGGACGCGCCATGCTCAAGCTGCTTTGGCGTTTCCTGCTTCTCCTTCTTCTGGCGATCGGCTTTGCCTGGCTTGCAGACAGACCGGGCAGCGTCACCATCAACTGGCTGGGCCGCGAGATCCAGATGTCGGTGGTCATCGCGGCCGCCGCCGCAATCATTCTGCTCGCGGCAATGCTCTTCTCCTGGAACATCATACGGCAGTTATGGCGAAGCCCACGGGCGGCGCGCGAATACTGGCGCTTCCGCAAGCATCGCAAAGGCTATGAGGCGCTCTCCAAGGGACTCATCGCGGCAAGCGCCGGCGATGCGCTGGCGGCCTCGCGCAATGCGGCGCTTGCCGGAAATGCCTTGGCGGATGAACCGCTCGTTAATGTTCTGGCAGCGCAAGCAGCCCAACTCAAGGGCGACAAGGCCAATGTGAAGCGCATTTTCGAGGAGATGGCGAAGGAGCCGGACACCGAGCTTCTGGGGCTCAGGGGGCTTTTTGCGGAAGCGCGCAATTCCGGCGATCTTGTTGCCGCTCTCAAATTTGCCGAACGGGCAACGAACCTCAATCCGCGCCTGCCTTGGGCCTCAACCGCAGTGCTGCAGGTGCAGACGGCGCGCAAATCGTGGGAAGCGGCTGCGCTTACGCTTGACCAGCAGAGCCGCCATGCCCTTCTTGACCGGAAGGAAGCGAACAGGAAGCGCGCCGCGATGTTGACTGCCGAGGCGCTGAGCGTGGAGAACAATGATAGGCCCAAGGCGTTCCGGCTTGCCAGTGCAGCGCTTGATCTCGATCCTGCTCTTGTTCCTGCCGCAGCACTTGCTGCCCGCTGCCACATGGCGGATGGAAGCACACGCAAGGCCATGAAAGCCCTGCGTTCCGCCTGGGCGCTGTCACAACACCCTGACCTTGCTGAGCTCATTGCAAAAGCAAATCCTGGTGATGATCCAGAGGCGCGCTTCGAACGGGTGCGCGACACGGTTGGCGATCCAGCAACGAACATCGAAGCTGCGGTGGCGCTGGCCAAGGCGGCACTTGCGGCTCGCAGGCTTGATGTGGCGCGAGATGCGTTATCGACTTGGTCTGCTTCCCTGCCGCAGGCGCGGGTCTGCGCGCTTCTGGCGCAGATCGAGGACGCGGCAGGTGAAAAGACGCGCGCGCGGGAGTGGTTGGCCCGCGCCATCCATGCGCCGCACGACCCCATGTGGGTGTCGGATGGCGTTGCCAACACACGCTGGGTTCCGGTCTCGCCCGTCACCGGAGAGATCGTGCCCTGTGAATGGAAAGTTCCCTTCGACATGCCGCCCGCCGAGGACAATCCGCTTCTCACATCAGGCGAAGGACAGCCTGCAGCGATGCCAGCGCTTTCCTCAAGTCAGGCGCCGCTGGAAACCCAGATTGCTGCGCCCCGCCCACCAGATGACCCGGGGGTCAGTCCGGCGGATGAACCGGCCTGAGGGCCCGTGCGGGTTGAAAAGCCGGGCAAAACCGTCTATCCCGCCTGCCGCAAGCCGCTTTAGCTCAGTTGGTAGAGCACATCATTCGTAATGATGGGGTCAGGTGTTCGAGTCACCTAAGCGGCACCAGTTTTTCCGGACAAATCGTAGAGGTGAGCTCCGAACCGCGCCCACTGTCCCCTACAGCGCGCCTGTCCTCGACATTGACCGTGAGGACGGCTGAGGATTTTCACCAAATTTCAACTTGGCCTTTCCACCATGGTTTCCAAATGGTTGCGAGTTCCTGACACTCACTGATTGCCGCGCTGCATGCAACCGCCTCCCAAAAAGCAATGTCCAAAAGTATCGAAAAAATATCGAAAGTTGAGGGCAATGTTTATTTGCAATTAATGCGGTGATCATATGATCCATACACGTTGAAATGGGACTCCAGCGCTGCCTGGTTCGCGGGGGAACAGAATTTGAAGCACTCATCTGTCAAGTCCCCCCGCAGACAATCCAAATCTGCCATTCCCCCGGCCCTGAGTAAACTTGCAGAGATTCAGGAGGAAATCGCCAGAGGCGATTACATGGCGCGCGCCGGCGAGCCTGAGAGCCGTTTGCGGGGACTGGAGACCGTATTCAACAGCATCACGCAGGGTATTTGTTTCTTCAGTGCTGACGAACGGTTGATTGCGTGTAACCGGCGCTATGCTGAAATATACCGCCTAAACCCCAGCGACATCGAGCTCGGCATGCCGCTGCGCAAGATCGTCGAATTGCGTGCCGCCGCCGGTACCTGCGTGACGACGATCGACGATTATCTCGATACATGTGTGCGGATCAATTCCGGATCCATACCAAAAACCTGGACGGCTCATCTCCCCGATGGGCGTCTTGTGCAGGTCAATCATCAGTCAATGCCCGATGGCGGCTGGGTGGCAACCCATGAGGACATCACAGAGATGCAGCCGCAGCGCGCTGCTCTTAACGAACTCATTTCGTTGCAGACTCTCATTGATTGCGCCCCCGACTATCTATGGGTCAAGGATACCGAGAGCAAATTTGTCGTATGCAACAGAGCGCTGGCAGAGGACAGCGGCAGGGCGCGCACGAGCGACATGATAGGTCTCGACGATTTTCATCTACATGCGCCGGAGAATGCGTGCGCGTTCCGGGCCAGTGAACTTGAGATCATGCGCAGCGGAAATCCGATGTTGGATCTTGAGGAGGCCGTCGTTACTCGCGCTGGCCGACGCAAGTGGCTGCTCTCGACCAAAGTCCCGCTGCGCGCTGCCGATAATAAAGTAATCGGCCTTGTTGGCATTGCTCGCGATATCACCGAGCGAAAGCTTCACGAAATACTGCGCGAGGATGAAGCGCAGCTGCTCGAAATGATTGCAAGCAGCGCCCCACTTGAGAGCATTATAGACCGGTTGATGCGCCTTGTTGAATTGCAGCTCGAAGGACTCCATGCTTCGGTCCTGATCTTGGACGAGACGGGCAAACATCTCTATCACTGCGCCGCCCCCACCCTGCCGCCCGACTATGTCGAAGCCGTTAATGGTTTGGCCATCGGCCCTTGCCAGGGGTCATGCGGCACCGCTGCTTACCGGCGGGAGCCGGTAATCGTGACCGATGTTTTGGACGACCCTCTGTGGACTGAGTTCCGCCATCTGGTGACGCCGTATGGCTATCGCTCTTGCTGGTCGGTACCAATACTGTCGCATCGCGGCGATGTGCTGGGCACATTCGCGCTGTATTCCCATGCGGTGCGTGGACCAACGGAGTCCGAGAACCGCCTGCTCGACATGGCAAAGCGCATTGCAGGCATTGCCATTGAACGGCGGCAGGCCGAGGACCGCATTCAGTTCATGGCGAACCACGATGCTTTGACCGGTCTTCCCAACCGCAGTTTGCTTAAGGACCGGCTTTCACAGGCCATGCTCCACGCGCACCACCATAAACACTGCGTGACGATCGCGTTCATCGATCTCGACAACTTCAAGCTGATCAACGATAGCCTTGGACATAATATCGGAGATGAACTGCTGAAGGAAGTTGCCTCACGCATGGTTAAATGCGTGCGCGCCACCGATACTGTGGTGCGGCTTGGTGGTGATGAGTTCGTGATCGTTCTGTTTGATCAATCGAAAGACGCGGAAGCCGTTTTGGTCATGATTGAAAGGATCAGGGCGGTAACCTCAGCGCCCATGCATATCGAAGGGCACGAGATCAAGGTGACCAGCAGCATTGGGATTGCCAGCTATCCCAGCGACGCTGCGGATCCTGATATGCTGTTGGCCAATGCCGATGCCGCCATGTATCGCGCCAAAGAATCCGGCCGTGACAATTTCCAGTTCTATACACCAGAACTCAATCTCGTGGTTCAAGAGAAGCTGACGCTCCAAGAGGCCTTGCGCCATGCATTGCATCGCTCAGAGTTCTCCCTCGTCTACCAGCCCCAGGTCGACCTCAAGACGGGCGCTATTTTTGCAGTCGAAGCGCTGTTGCGCTGGAACAATCCCTTGCTCGGTGCCATTCCGCCGAGCAAATTCATTCCGCTGGCTGAAGAAACCGGCCTCATCGTTTCCATAGGGGAATGGGTTCTCCGCGAGGCCTGCCGCCAGAACAAGGCCTGGCAGGATGCGGGCCTGCCACCGATCACCGTTTGCGTGAATATCTCAGCAAGGCAATTCAAGGAAAAAGGCCTGGTCGATGTTGTCACCCGTGCGGTGGCTGCCAGCGGGCTCAAACCCAAATATCTCGAACTCGAACTGACGGAAAGCCTCATCATGCAGGATGCAGCCTGGGCGGTTGCGGTGATGAAAACACTCCAGGCTTTCGGCATCAAACTTGCGATCGACGATTTTGGCACCGGCTATTCCAACCTCAGCGCTCTCAAGACCTTCCCGGTGGCCAGGCTCAAGATCGACAAATCCTTTATCGATCACCTGCCGGTCAATGAGAATGACCAAGCGGTTGTCAGTGCAGTCATTTCACTCGGGCAAAAGCTCAAAATGCGGGTGATTGCCGAAGGTGTTGAGACGGACGACCAGGTGGCATTTCTGCGGCGCAACAATTGCGACGAAATCCAAGGTTATCATTTCAGCCCGCCGGTTAGCCCGGATAAGATCCAAAAACAGTTTGAAGGCATGAAGTCATGAACTCCAATGGCCTCGAAGCTGCTGGCGGCTAGATCGCAATCAGCTTTGAATGAGTCTCCTCCCCCTTACCGGGGGAGGTGTCGCCGGAGGCGACGGAGGGGGTTTCTGTGTGTTGCAGCCCCCACCCGGCGCACAAGATGTGCGCCACCCTCCCCGCGCTTCGCGGGGGAGGGATAAAAGTTCGGTACTCGCCTCAATTGATGGTGATCAGACTCTAGATCATGCGCTAGGCGACCATGTGTTCCGGACCGGCATGAGCTGCCTCGCGGACCATGTTCCTGCCTCCGGTCTTGGCGGCGTACATTGCCTCATCGGCCGTTGCCTGCGCCTTGTCAAAGTCACGCAGGCCGGGTGAGGCCATCGCGACGCCAAAGCTGGCAGTCACCGAAATTGAGCCTTCGCGGGTTTGAGTTGTTTTTGCTGCAATGGCCCTCCGCATCCGCTCGGCTGCCTTCAGCCCTTCGGAAAGCGCCATTCCTGGCAAGACGATGGCAAATTCCTCACCACCCACACGGGCAATGATATCCTCGGGACGCACACAATCGCGGCAGGCTTCCACCGCGCTTTGGAGAACGCGATCCCCACAGCCATGGCCGTGGGTATCGTTCACCCGCTTGAAATGATCCACGTCCATCATGATGACACATGCGACGGTGCTATCCAACCTGGC
>JAIBJH010000101.1 GCA_020029455.1 Hyphomicrobiales bacterium | reverse complement strand
GGTGGGTGCGCCGCCGAAGTATGAGACGAGCATTTCGGCGTCCTGCGTGTCATTGAAATTGCCTTCGACGGAGAGATCACCGAGGTCCCACATGGGGTCGTTCATGCCGGAATATTCCCAATCGACAATCCACATGCGGGTGCCGTCATCGAGGAAGTTCTCGCAGAGGGGATCGCAATGGCAAGGCGCGAGGGGCATGGGCTTCCTGGCAAGCAGTTTGCGGATGTCCTGGGCTTCCTTGACCACGTCATGGTAGCCCGTTGGCAGTTCAACATCCTTGCCGGACAGTATTTTGAGATAATCATCGATCATCGCAAATAATTCGAAGCGGAAGGGAAAGACGCCGCCTGACGTATGTAGTTTCCTGAAGACGGCACCGGCCCTCGCGGGCGAACCTATGCGCGCCTTGAAGAGTTCTGGCGACATGGTGACGGCATTGCTGATCATGCGCGTGACCATGAAGCCGGTCGTCACATCGGCATAGATGACGTCGGGGCTGACATGGGCCTCGGAGGCAACACGGGCCGCCACTGCCTCATTGGCGCGGTTGATATATTCCTCGGTGCCCTTGCCCGGCACGCGCAGAACGGCGCTGGAAAGCTGATAGACGCGGTTGGTGAGGCCGCCAAGGCGCGCCACGGGGCCGGCATAGCTGCTGATCGCCGGAATGGCGGTGATGATGTGGCGGATTTCCCGTTCTTCCTCTGGCGTCATGGCTGGTTTAGGCTATCACGAAATGGAATGAGTGAAAGGGTGTCATGGCCGGACAACATGAGGGCTATTTGGGCGACGTTTACGGTGCCAAGGATACGAGCGCCGTTGCGGCCCTCTATGACAAATGGGCCGCGACCTATGATGCCGAGATGGCGAAGGCGGGATACCGTCATCCCTCAATAGCTTTGGCGCTGCTGGCGCGGCACTTGCCGAAGAGGGCAGCGCCGTTGCTCGATGCCGGGGCGGGCACGGGGCTGATCGGTGATTGGCTCACCATCATGGGCTATCCCCTCGTGGAAGCCCTCGATATTTCCGAAGGCATGCTGACGGTGGCGCGGGCCAAGGGCTGCTACAGCGCCTATCATTGCCTGGTGCTGGGCGAGCGGCTTCCTTTCGCCGATGGGCATTTCGCGGGTGTTATTTCTGCGGGCGTGTTCACCACCGGCCATGTGGGCCCGGAAGGGCTTGATGAGCTGGTGCGGATTTGCGGCAAGGCCGGGGTCATTGTGCTCACCGTCAAGGGGACGCTCTGGGATGATGGTTTTTCCGCGCATATTGCGGAGGATAAGCGCGTGACGCTGGCGGAACTGACGGAGCCCTATGTTTCCATGCCGGGAGAAGTTGCGACGACGCCGAGTCGGGGTGTGGTACTAAGGGTGATTTAGAGCCTGGGCAGGCCTACATCGAGATATTGCTGGCACCAAGAGAGCCCAGAAACAGCAGCAAGCCAAAGCCGGCAATTGCGAGGCCAACGGTGGTCTTACCCCAGCGGATGATGAGCCCCATGGCGGGAGTGTCGGCGCCCACCAGTTTTCCGGCAAAGCCCTTGGCGAAGACGGCGGCGGTGGCAATGGCAGAAACCGTCAGAAAGACGCCAAACCCCATAGCCAGCACGGAGGCAACGCCCGCCCAATAGAGGCCGAGCGGATAGGAAAAGATCAGCACGAGAATGGCGCCGGAGCAGGGCCTGATGCCAACTGCAAAAGAAAGGGCATAGGCCCGCGCCAAGGACCAGTTGCCTCTTACATCAGCGGCGGCGGGCGCATGGGCGTGGCCGCAATGCTCATCGTGGATGTGGATTGCGCCGCCGTGAGTCAGGCTGGCGTCAGGGCGGGATGCCAGTTCAAATTGCGGCCCAGCGGCAGCCATTTGTTCCGTATGCGGATGAACATGAGCGTGACCGGCCCAGGCTGTCCGGATGAGGTAAAGACCCATGCCGCCGATCATCAGATAAGAGGCGCTTTCGAGGAATTGCGCGGCGTTTTTCGCCATGGCGGAAGCACCGCTCACAAAGAGAAGAAGCGCACTCACCACCACAATGGCGGTAAGGGCCTGGATCATGGCGCTCAAAAAGGCAATCAGGATGCCGCGCCTCAGTTCATTCTCGGTGGCGAGCAGCCAGCCGGAAATCACCGCCTTGCCATGGCCGGGGCCCGCCGCATGAAAGACGCCATAGAGAAAGCTCAGGAAAAACAGGGTCCAGGCCGCCGTGCCGGCAGATGAGGCCTTGAGCTGGCGCATTGATCCTGCCATGCGGCCGTAGAAGGCCTGCTGTTTCTCGCGCATCCACAACACCGGGTCCTCCAGAAACGGTGTCTGCACAAGGGTGCCATCAGCATTGCGCGGCGGCACCAGCAGCTTGCGCTTGTCTATGACGACGGATTTGCTTGCGGGCTGCTGCGCTTCCTGCGCAAAGGCGGGAAGTGACGTCACCGCAAGAAAGACGCCAAGAAGCGCCACAAGGATCAGCCGCATGATACAACGAGCGCCTGGGCAAACATGGAGCCGAAATCGGTGGGTTGATCCGGGGTCCAATCAGTGCCCTTGTCGGCAAGGAAGGTCTGCGTCTGTTCCATTTCCTCAGTTGAAGGCAGAGGCTTCAGGTCCATCTTGCAGCCGTCGGGCAGTTTGCCCTGCAGCTTCGTGGCATCGGTCTGTTCATAGTCAAAGGCAATGAAGAAATCCGGATCATAAACCTTGAGTTCAACGGCACCGGCCTTGGGGTCCACTGGCTGTTTCAAGGGGACAATGAAAAACAGGGAAAGCTTGTCTTTATTGAGTGACTGTCCATATTCGGTCACAGCAGTTTGCTCTAACAGCTTTCCGTTCTGCTTCACAAAGGTGAAGTATTGGCTCTCAAGCAGGTTCTTGATGTTCTCGTCAGTCAGCGGCTGAATTTCTTCGGATTCATAGGTGCCGTTTCCATTGACGTCGAGACCTTCAAGGGCGAACTGCGTGTAGTTCTCATCGAAGGTCCACTCCACGCCAACTGCCTTCACAAGGCCCCGATCATCAGCAAGGATCATGGTCTTCATGGTCGAAAAGACGTGAGGGTGGGCCATGGCGCCCGCCGTAGGTGCCAGAGCCGTGAGGGCCACCAAAATAAATGTCAGTTTGCGCCGTTTCATTATGTCCAAATCGGAAAATCCTGTGGCTTCAATAGGGCAAAACAGAGCATCCCGCATATTAACACAGGTTAACCGCACGGTGACGTGACTTTCCGTTCATTGCTTTTTGGCCGCGCCAATGTCAGTGAAAAACCATGAGTCTTGATGTATCCGGGGGTGCCGCCGTTCTGGCCGGGGCGATCAGCTTCGTGAGCCCCTGCGTGCTGCCGCTGGTGCCGCCCTATCTCTGCTATGTCAGCGGGGTGTCGCTCGAGGACATGGCGGAACGCGAGAACGGTCAGATGCCCCGGCATGGTGCCCGGGTGATGCTGGCGGCGCTTCTGTTCGTGCTGGGCTTTACCACCGTCTTTGTGCTGCTGGGAGCCACGGCCTCGGCGCTGGGGCAGGTGCTGCGCGAAAATCTACCGCTGCTTTCACAGGCTGCGGGGGTACTGATCATCCTCATGGGGCTGCATTTTCTGGAGGTTTTCCGAATAGGCTTCCTTGCCCGCGAGGTGCGCTATCACCATGACGGCCCGAGCGTGAGCCTCGTTGGCTCCTATTTTATAGGCCTTGCCTTTGCCTTTGGCTGGACGCCCTGCATCGGGCCGGTGCTGGCTGCCATTCTCTCTGTCGCGGGAACCCAGGAGAGTGTGTACCAAGGCATGGCCTTGCTGGCGCTCTATTCGCTGGGCCTTGGCATTCCCTTCCTGATTGCCGCTTTCAGCATGGACAATGGCCAGAGGCGGGGCCATGACGGACACACCAGTAAAGCTGGAAGGCATTCAGGCTGTCGTGTTTGACGCTTATGGCACGCTGTTTGACGTCAATTCTTCTGTCGGCAAACTTGCTTCCGAGATCGGCGAGAAGGCGCAAGGTCTTTCGGTGCTGTGGCGGCAGAAGCAGCTCGAATATACATGGCTGCGCAGCCTGATGGGCGTTCATGCCGATTTCTGGCAGGTGACGCGCGAGGCGCTCGATTTCGCGCTCGCCGAACAGAGCATCGATGATCCGGGCCTCGCCGATGAGTTGATGACGTTTTATCTCAAGCTTGATGCCTATCCGGACGTGGCTGCGGCCATTGCGGCTTTGCGCAGCAAGGGAAAGCGGCTTGCCATTCTCTCCAATGGCAGTCCCTCCATGCTGGAAGCCATGGTGCGGCATGCTGGCCTCGAAAAGCAGTTCGAGCATGTGCTTTCAGTCGAAGAAGTCGCCATCTACAAACCGAGCAGGCGCGTCTATCGTCTGGCCATGCAGAAGCTGCATTTGCAGGATGCGCCCTCCGTTTGCTTTGTGTCGGCCAACACATGGGATGCGCAGGCAGCAGCGCAATTTGGTTTTCAGGTGGTGCGGATCGCGCGAACACCGAAACGGGACGACAATATTCCCGGCAAGCCCGCGCGGATCATCGAAAGCCTCTCGGAAATTAAAGATCTCGTTTGAGGGAAACTAAGCGGTGCGGCGTTCGTAGTGGGTTTGGGTGCGGTTGCGGGCATGGGCGCGCACGGCTTCGCCAAAGGCGCCGAAGAGTTTTACCGAGTCCGGATTCTGCGCTGCCTTGAACTCGGGATGCCACTGTGTGCCGAAGGCAAAGGCGCGCGCGCCCTTCACCGATACGGCCTCGACTACGCCATCGGGTGCGGTCGCTTCAACGACAAGTCCCTCGCCCAGCCGCTTGATGCCTTGGCGGTGAATGGAGTTGACCATGGTTTCGCGCTTGCCGAGCATGTGTTCAAGGAGGCCGCCCTTGGTGATGGAAATGACATGGCGCGGGGCATAACGCACATTGACGTCGGGAGATTTTTCGGCGCGGTGATCGAGCCTGCCTTCGCCACGCTGCAATTCGGTTTCAAGCGTGCCGCCCATCACCACATTGAGTTCCTGAAATCCGCGGCAGACACAGAAGAGTGGAATGCCGCGGGCGATCACCGCCTTGATAAGCTTCAGGGTGATGGCATCGCGGTTGTGGTCATAAGGCTCGTGGTCGGAGGTCGGTTCCTCACCATAGTGGGGCGGATGCACGTTGGAGATAGCGCCTGTCATCAAGAGGCCGTCGAAATGGTCGAGCAGGCCATCGATGTCAGTGGCGTCGTGGATGCTGGGGATCATCACCGGCTCCACATCCGCCACTTCGGCAAGCGCCCTCACATATTTGTCGCCGAGCGAGTGGAAGAGGAAACCGTCCTTTTCGTAGGTATCGGCGGGAAGGCCGACGAGGGGCCGTGTTTTATGCATGTCTCAAAATAAGCCTGTTGCTGCGAAGCGCCAGAATAGCCCAGCGCAAAGCCCAAGAGCCAGCGTTTTGAGTATGCCTGACTTGCCAAAAAGCAGGGCTGCGGCGGCGAGAATGGTTAAGGCCAATGCCGCGGGATCGAAAGTCGCCGGGTCCGGCCACCAAACTGGCGCTGGATCGGGGAGACGCTCGACCTTGGCGAAGATCACATGGAGCGCGAACCAGAGCGCCAGGTTGAGAATGACGCCTGTGACTGCGGCCGTGATAGCCGAGAGCGCGCTTTTGAGGCGGGGCCTGCTGCTAAGATATTCAATCCACGGTGCACCGGCAAATATCCACAGGAAGCAGGGCGTGAAGGTCATCCAGAGAAAGACGAGGCTGGCGAAAACGCCTTGCCCCAGAGCCTTTTCTGGTCCCGCTGCGGCGGTGAAGGCCACGAACTGCCCGACCAATATGAGCGGCCCCGGCGTTGTCTCGGCAAGGCCGAAGCCATCCATCATTTGCTCCGTGGTGAGCCAGCCCATCTGTTCCACCACCGTCTGTCCCAAGGATGCCAGCACCGAATAGGCGCCGCCAAAGGTGACAACGGCCAGAATGGAAAAGAGCTTGGCCAATTCGGACTGCACATGGCCTGGCCCTAGCGCGAGCATCAGTGCCGCCAGCGGCACCAGCCAGATGGCGAGCCATGCCGCCACTGTGCGGATGGTTTCGCTGACTGGTGGTTTGGTAACCGTGCCGTCATTTGGTGTCGGTGATGACAAGACAAAGCCAATGAGTCCCGCCGCTAAAACGACCAAGGCAAAGGGCAGGGCAAAGACAAAAAGCGCCAGGAAGGCTGCTGCCGCAAGGACCCAATCCATGGGCCGACGAAGTGCTCTCTTGGCGATCTTGAGGAGCGCTTCCAGCACGATCGCCACAACAGCGCATTTGATGCCGAAGAAGGCCGCCTGAATGAAAGGAATCTGCCCAAAGAGCGCATAGAGAATGGAGAGGGCGAGAATGACCACCGCGCCGGGCAGAACGAATAGCAGTCCGGCGGCGAGGCCGCCTTTCACGCCGTGCAGGCGCCAGCCGCAATAGGTGGCAAGCTGCATGGCTTCAGGACCGGGGAGCAGCATGCAGAAATTCAAGGCATTGAGGAATTCCTGTTCACTGAGCCATTTCCGCTCCTCAACGATCTCCTTGTGGAGGAGTGCGATCTGGCCTGCTGGCCCCCCGAATGAGAGCAGGCCGATGCGGGTCCAAACCTTGAAGGCATCCGAAAATGTGGTGGTCATGCTGGCGCCTTCGTGGGCGAGACCCAAGAGTGGGTTTCATCGGTGGCGTCGCGGCACCAGCGGTAGAGCGCGTCATAGACGGCCATGCCTGCTTCAAGCTGCTGCAGGTCGTCGCTGTATTGGCGCGAGAGACCGAGCGAGACAGCAAGCAAGCCTGCAGCTTCCGGTTCATCCTTCAGTTTGCCGCCAAGATCGGCAGCCCTCACAACGCGAGCCAAGTGCAGAAGCGGCGGCGTGGCGAGGCCGAACTCGGTGATCATGGTGTCGAAGGTGCAGGTATCGTTGCGGTGGGTCCAGAAGCCTTCCGCCATGTCGAATGGTGTTGCGTTAAAACGCTCGGCGACGCCCGGCACATCGTCAGGTGGCACATAGAGGAACTCTGCGCCGGGATCGATGAAGCGGCGGATGAGCCAGGGGCAGGCAATGCGGTCGATCTTGGGCCGGTGGCGTGTCACCCAGCGCGTATGACCATTGGTATTGCGTGGGGGAATGATGGCGGAAGGCACAAGCGGTTGGCCTGCCTCGCGCCAGGCTTCAAAACCGCCGCTCAACGAGATGGCATCCCTTCCCGCCAGCCGCAGAATGGCTGCAGAGCCCTCGCTGAGCTTGGCACCGCGCTGGCAGATCATGACGGCAGGGCCCTCTCCGCCGGGCGTTGCGCCTTCTGAGATTGCAACATGGGTGGTGCGGATGCTGGCAGGGAGCAGGCGAGGATCGGCGGCAAAATCATCGGCGGTACGAACGTCGATGAGAAGAGGTGCGTTCGGCGTTCCGATGAGGCGGGCAAGCTTGTCGGCAGAAATAGAGTTGGGTCCGGCCATGGCGGCGTCCTTTCAGGTCAACTATGTTGATGGACGCGATTGCTTGGGCCTGGCGCCTTGAGAGGAGTTCGCTTTCCCCTGCGGCCACATAATCACAACGAAAACTTGGGTCAAGCCCTTCGTGACTGGCGCAGCATGTGGGCCATCACATGAAGGGCAATGCGGGCGGCAGTATAGGCCGCCGTTCCAGTGAGATCGCGCTCGGGCACGAATTCCACCATGTTGAAGCCGGCAATGCGTGCCTTGCCGGCAACAGCGGCAATCATGTCGGTCAACTGTATGAAGCTCAAACCACCCGGCGAAGGGGCGGCCACAGCGGGCATCACACTCGAGTCAAGCACATCGAGATCAAGACAGATGACGACATCGGAATTAGGTTCGATGTGTTCAAGGACGATATCGACGCCCTTTTGGTGAAGCTGTTGGCAGGGAATGATGCGCGCGCCCCATTTGGCGGCGTCATCCAGTTCCTGCTGGCGAGCCGAGCCCAGCCCACGCGCGCCTGCCTGCACGATGCGCCAGACATGGGGCTGCTCGGAGGCGCGGCGCATGGTGGAGGAAAAGCCCTCGCGCACCTTGTAGCGCTCCTCACGCCAGTCGATATGAGCGTCGATCTGCAGGATGGTAATGGGCGGCGATTTGGCAAAGCCCTCGATGAAGGGCACGGGCACGCTGTCATCGCCGCCGAAAAGGATCGGCGCTGCGCCCGCCGCGAGAATGGCTTCCGTTGTTGTCCTGATCTTTTTGCGGTTGCCCCTGCCGTCCTTTGATCTTGTCGGAAGATTGCCAAGGTCGACCGCCTTGCCGCTATCTTCAGGGATGAGCTTTCCGCCGAAATCATAGTCATGATGGTCGAGCCATTCGCCGTCCGCCTTAACGGCAAGACGAAAGGCGTCCGCCGCCTTCTGGTGGACGCGGTTGTCGATGCCCGGATAGGGCGTGCCATGGGGCGCGCCGAACGCTGCAAGACAAGCGCCCTTAGCGGTTTTCGCACGCACCGTGCCCATGAAGGGTGGAATGCGGGTGGATTTTGCCCCCATCACGCCATCTTGGCGCGGCACACGGGCTTTGTCGAATCCGCTGATTTGCAGCTTGATAGAAGCAATCCCGTTCTGCCATGAGGTCGCAAATGACAATCAACGTCGCCACTGGACCAATTCCATCGGGTCATCCGCATGAAAAGGCATCACGCGTGGGCGTGTTGCTGGTCAATCTGGGAACGCCGGAGGCCACCGACTATTGGTCCGTGCGGCGCTACCTCAAGGAATTCCTGTCGGACCGGCGGGTGATCGAAGTCAACCGTGTGCTGTGGTGGTTCATTCTCAATGGCATTGTTTTGACGACGAGGCCGAAGCGCTCCGGACACGCCTATGACAAGATCTGGAACAGGGAGAAGAACGAGTCGCCGCTCAAGACGATCACGCGGGCGCAGGCTGAGAAACTCGCCAGTGAAATTGGCAACAATGTCACCGTGGATTGGGCCATGCGCTATGGCCTGCCGGCGATCGCGGAGCGCCTGCAGGCCATGAAGGATCAGGGCTGCGACCGCATCCTCGTCTTTCCGCTCTATCCACAATACTCGGCCCCGACCACGGCTTCGGTCATGGATGCGTTGGGCTGGGCGATGGAAAAAATGCGCTGGCAACCGGCGATCCGTGTCGTGCCGCCGTATTTTGCCGAAAGCGAATATGTGAATGCCATCGCCGCCAGCCTTGATGAACATATCAAGTCCTTGTCATGGATACCTGAGCGCATCCTGATGGCCTTCCATGGCTTGCCGAAAGATTATGTCGACAAGGGTGATCCTTATCTTCTGCATTGCCAGGAAACGGTGCGGATGGTGCGGGAGAAGCTCGGACTATCGGCTGATTTCCTGCAGGTCGTCTTCCAGTCGCGCTTTGGCAAGGCGGAGTGGCTCAAACCCTATGCCCAGGATACAGTGGAGGCCCTGCCTTCAAAGGGCATCAAGAAGCTCGTGGTGATTTCCCCCGGATTTGCCGCCGATTGTGTGGAGACACTGGAGGAACTGGCTATCGGCCTTAAGGAAACATTCCTGGAACATGGCGGGGAGGAATTCACCGTCGTTTCCTGCCTCAATGACAGCCCGCGCTCTATCGAAATGTTAAGCACGATTGCGGCCCGCGAGCTGGGGGGCTGGATTTAGGCCCGGCAATCCCTAGATTCCCCTGCAATTGGGCGAATCACGCGGAGGAAGCCATGTTTGAAGGCGCATCAATTTTCGTACTGGTCTTTCTCGCTGTTATCGTTTTCTACCTCTTGCGCGCCATCCGCATGGTGCCGCAGGGCTACAACTATACGGTGGAGCGTTTCGGCCGTTACATCCGCACCCTTCATCCGGGCCTTGGCCTGATCGTCCCTTTCATCGACCGTATCGGCATGAAGCAGAACATGATGGAACAGGTGCTTGATGTGCCCTCGCAGGAAATCATCACGCGCGATAACGCCATGGTGAAAGTTGATGGCGTCATTTTCTATCAAATCGTTGATGCGCCGAAGGCGGCTTACGAGGTCCGGAACCTGGAGGTCGCCGTCATCAACCTGGTGATGACCAACATCCGCACCGTGATGGGCTCCATGGATCTTGACCAATTGCTATCGCAACGCGACGAGATCAATGTGCGCCTCCTCAATGTGGTGGATCAGGCAGCCCAGCCCTGGGGGCTCAAGATGACGCGCATCGAGATCAAGGATATCGCCCCGCCGCGTGACCTGGTTGAATCCATGGGCCGCCAGATGAAGGCGGAACGCGACAAACGTGCCGCCATTCTGGAGGCGGAAGGCTTGCGGCAGGCAGCGATCCTCAAGGCGGAAGGCGAAAAGCAGTCTGTTGTGCTGGAAGCCGAGGGCCAGAAAGAGGCAGCCTTCCGGGCTGCTGAAGCCCGTGAGCGTTCGGCGGAGGCGGAGGCCAAGGCCACGCAAATGGTGAGCGATGCCATTTCCAAGGGCAATGTGCAGGCCATCAACTATTTCGTTGCCAACAACTATGTGAAGGCGCTTGAGGCGCTGGCTGACTCACCCAACCAAAAGGTCTTGATGCTGCCGATTGATGCAACATCGATCCTGGGTTCCATTGGCGGCATTGCCGAGATCGCCAGGGAAGCGTTTGGCGGTTCCGGCGACACACCGCAGCCCAAACGCAAGACGCCGAACATCTAGGAGCCATTCCCATGTCCGAGCTTCTGTCCATTGCCGATCCCTGGTTCTGGTGGATTGTCGCAGGCGTCTTGCTGGTTGGTGAAATGCTGATACCCGGCTTCTTCCTTTTGTGGCTTGCGGCCGCCGCGGCCTTGACGGGCGCGATTGATCTCGTTTTCGGTCTAGGCTGGCAGGGTGAGGTTTCAGTTTTCGCCACACTCTCGCTGTTGCTGGTGCTCATCACCTGGAAATGGGTGATGGCAAGCCGGCGGATGAAGTCCGACCAGCCAACCCTCAACCAGCGCCATCATGCCTATGTCGGCAAGGTGGTGCCGCTGGCGCAACCAATCGTCAATGGCTC
Source organism: Hyphomicrobiales bacterium (assembly GCA_020029455.1). GTDB lineage: Bacteria > Pseudomonadota > Alphaproteobacteria > Rhizobiales > Aestuariivirgaceae > Aestuariivirga. Next base: position 1,628 of record JAIBJH010000101.1, on the reverse strand, counting down.
CGGCAAGGTTCGCATTGACGATTCCTTGTGGGATGTGGACGGGCCCGATCTGCCGCAAGGTACGCGCGTTCGCATTTCAGGCGTCGATGGTTTGCGGTTGAAGGCGGAGAAGGCGTGAGCTTTCGGACTCTTGCGCAATCCCTAACTCCTTCACGGGCACACTTGATGCGCCCAATCAGGCTGACAGATTGACTGGGTCGGCGGGTCACACCCGCCGATGGAGGATTTTTTCAAATCGATTTCATCTGACTGTCTACAACACTACACCGTCCTGAGATACCACTCAAAGTCGCGCTGAATGGGCTCGGAATAGAAGCGGTCCGCTTCCACTTCCTTCAATGTGCAGAAGGTGTCGACGAACTCCTTGCCGAAATATTCCTTGAGGATGGAGGCGCGCCAGAAGGCATCTATCGCCTCATACCAGTTGCCGGGAATATATTTGGCGCGCTTCTCATAGCCGTTGCCGGAGACGGGCGCGCCGGGGTCGAGCTTCTCGGTGATGCCGTAGTGCATGCCCGCAAGGATCGCACCCATCACCAGATAGGGATTGGCGTCCGCACCTGATGGACGGTGTTCGATGTGGCAGGTCTTGGCGGCACCGGCGGGCACGCGCAGCGAGACGGTACGGTTGTTGATGCCCCAGTTGGCGGCAACCGGAGCATAGGAATTGCGGCGGAAACGGCGATAGGAATTGGCATTGGGCGCAAAGATCAGCATGGATTCCGCCATGGCCGCCTTGAGGCCGCCGATGGCATGCATCAAGAGCTGGTTCTCTTCTGGATTTTCTGCAGCGAAGAGATTGTCGCCTGCCTCGTCGCCGAGGCTCACATGGACATGCATGCCGGAGCCTGTCCATTCGGAATAGGGCTTGGCCATGAAGGTGGCGATGAGGCCATGTTTTTCCGCCGCGGCCTTGACGACACGCTTCAGCATGATGGCTTCATCGCAAGCTTTCAGCACGTCATTGCGGTGGCGCAGCACAATTTCCATCTGGCCCGGCGCGTACTCGGCGATCAGCGTCTTGGCGGGCAGATCCTGCACTTCGCACCAGGCATAAAGATCCTTGAAGAAAGGCGCGAAATCATCTGTGTCCTGAAGATAATAGGCCTGGTAGTGCTGGGGCCGCGCTTCATTGACGAGGGCCTGCGGGGCTTGTGGCTTTCCTTCCAGCGCCGACTTGCGGTCCATCAGGAAGAATTCAAGCTCGACGGCGCCGACAGGAAGCATGTTGAGGTTGGCCTTGAAGCGGTTAACAATGCCTTCCAGAGCATTCCGCGGATCGGCGTAGTGGGGCTTGCCGTCGAGGTCGTGGAGTTTGGCGGTGTATTGGGCCGATGGCACGTCGATCCACGGCACGCGGTGCATGGAGCCGGGCACGGGCCAGAGCAAAAGGTCGCGGTCGCCTTCATCAAAGACAAGGCCCGTTTCGGGCACGTCCTGACCTGTGACATCGAGCACGGAAGCGGAAATGGGCAGGAAGCGGCCGTCTTTCCAGCCGGGCACCACTTCATCACGGCGCAGAATCTTGCCGCGGGCAACGCCGCACAGATCGGTCCAGACGATATGGACGCTTTCAATGTCGGGATTGGCATCCAGGAATGATTGGGCTTCGGGCCCAAGGCGCGGGG